>CAZWXX010000013.1:0-17450 GCA_964637865.1 uncultured Muribaculaceae bacterium
ATGTTTTTCCCACTTGGGAAAAATGTTCAAAAACTTCATAATTACTATTCTCACAAGCTTTTTGAGCATTCCCTATTACATTACAAAATTTATCCCATCTTTTATATTCCAATACATTTTGTAGTTCTCTGGCATACCAATACTCATTACCATATTCATTAATATGTTTAATATCTTCAAATACTGTTTCATTGTGTTCCTTAATTTTGTTCATTCATTACCTCCTCATATATGTTTAAATAATTTCTAATTTTTTATTGCTATATTTTATATCAATCGTTGTCATAATGATATTACAACTTCGGTATATGTCTTCTATAAAACGCTTGGTTGAATTATCAAATGTAGCCAAATTGCGTGTATTGTATTTTGTACTATTTTGAAAAAGTCTTGCGTTATTTTAGCTTTGGGATCATAGTCAACTGAAGTAGCATATATACCTAAAATTTTCTCCAAAAAATTTTTTAGAAGAACGAATATCGCAAACTCTTGAAAGTAGCTCATTAAAATGCTTCAAACAATATAAGGTCTTAACCTAGTATAGATATTCTTATATGTCATATGAGATATTATAATCTTTACACCACTTTATTGCGATTTCTTTATATTTTTCATTTCTAAACTGATACCAATCATTTATAATACCAAAATCAATACAAGCATCTTTAAAATATCTAAAAGCCCTTTTTCCTTGTATTTCTGATAATAATCTATTATATATTACTGGATTATTTATTTTCTCAATAAACTCTTCCATCATACTGTATTCATTTATCTCATATTTTGTTGGTAACATAATTGACTGTTCAAACAATTCATCTAACTCATCTTCAGTTATCTCAATATATTCTCCTATATCTGAAAAAAATATATCTCCTGTTTCTTTATTATAGTATGAATCTCTTTCAATACTTACCATTTCTAACGCATCTATAATGTCTTGTAATTTTACTTTCATCTTTATAGCGCCTCTTTTCTATCTCTATTATACGACATAACTCAATAAATTCTAAAACTTTTTTACAATTAAAAAACAAGTTTTTGCAAACTCATTTTCTTTTTTATTTATGGTTTTCAAACATTAGTCCTTTATAGTACTTCCAAGCAAGTACCCGGAATGCTAATTTATCAACTAAATTTTCATCAATCGTATTATTATAGATAGCATTCTTAATTGCTCTCATATCTTCTTCATAGTCTGTTGTAATTACTATATCATTTCCAGCAAGAAGTGCTTTTACTACAGCATTATCAATTGAGGACGTTGCTCCCATATCTAGATCATCTGTCATAATAATTCCTGTAAAAGCTAATCTATTTCTAAGGAGATTATGAACACTTGGAGAAAGGGATGCTGGATTATCTTTATCCATATTTGTTACTGTATTATGTGATACTAAAACGGCTTCTGCTTCTTCTTTTATTCCTGCTTCAAATGGTGGAATATCATTTTTTAGAATATCATCATAGGTTCTATTATCCGTCACAGCACCTTGATGCGTATCTTTATTATTTCCGTAACCAGGAAAATGTTTTAGAGTGAAAGAGACTCCTGTTTTTTTACTTGCATTGATTACTGTTTTGGCATAAGTTGCTGTTGTTTTCGTATCTTCTCCTAGACTTCTTGGATACATATAGTCGCTTGGGTTTGTCGATACATCTACCACTGGAGCCAGGTTTACATTTAATCCTAAATTATTTAATACTTTACTTTTTTCTATTGTATCTTCTTTAATTCGTTCAAATCCACCTTCTTTATATAACTCTTTTGAAGACTTGAATGGTTCATCCCTTAAGTTTTTATTGCTACTAATTCTTACTACTTTTCCCCCTTCCTCATCTACTGCTGTAAGAAGTGGAATTTTTGATACTTCTTGTATCTCTTTTATCATATCCTTTACTTCTTGTTCTTCTTTATCTTTAAAATCTTTTTCAAAGAAGACATATCCGCCGAATTGATATTTTTTTTGTGTCTCTTTGGCATTTGTTGGATAACGCACTAGTAAAAGTTGCGCTATTTTTTCATCTAGAGATAGAGTTTTTAATTTGTTATTTGCTAGAATATAGTAGTTACTAAAAATCCCATTATCTAACCAACTAGTTGGAATTCCATTATCATCGAGTGCTACTGTACTTGTTGTGTATCTTATGATCTCACTATCTTGTACATCTTTATTCCTATCTAGTTTACCAGTATACTCAATATTAATGGACTCTCCTGTTTCTGCTTTTAGATTTTCTCCTAGAAATGTATAAATTACTTGATTATCATCTTGTACTGTTATACTTCCATCTCCCATTGCCATTACAGTTGCAGTAATCTTTTTAGTTTTTATCTTTTTATCTTTTAAATTATTTGTAAATAATAATGTAAAAGATGAGAGAGTCAAAATACCAATTATGGTACCAATTATAAAATATTTCTTATTTTTCATATCATCACACCTATCAATAACAGTATATATTTTATCCTCTGAAAATATGATACATTTAGATAATAAAACTACTGATTTTTATAGTTCAGTAGTTTAGTAGAGACTATTTTTTAAATTTTCCAAAAAAATCATCATTTTTAGGTGTAATTCCTTTTTCTTTCGCAATATCGCTCATTAATGTCGATGCGTCTTTTGTTTGCGTCTTTGTATGTGCGAAAGATGGTCCATCCGCTTGAGGACTTGCTCCCATACCTTTCCATTGTGGTGCTGTATTTTTCTGTTGTGACTTTACATTTATTGGAGATGGTCCATCTGCTTGTGGACTTGCACCTGTGCTTTTTTGTGGTGTTACCTTCCCTTTCACATCTTTCATAAATTTAGAAGCATCATTATCTAAATTCGGCTCTATTCCATGCTTTTTAGCAATATCTTTCATTTGTTTAGAAGCCTTATTATCTATATTTGGTTTTATTCCATGTTTTTCAGCAATATCTTTCATTAAATTTGGAGAGGCTTTTTTCGTTGGCTTATTATTTGATGTTGTATTTTTGCTATTTGCTTCTTGTTTACTTTTAATATCCTTCATCAGCTTGGTAGCATCATTATCTAAATTCGGCTCTATTCCATGTTTTTTAGCAATATCTTTCATTTGTTTAGAAGCCTTATTATCCAAATTTGGTTCTATTCCATGTTTTTCTGCTACTTCTTTCATAAAACTTTTCTCTGATGTTGAAGTTTTATCAGTTGCTACTGTTTTACTGGTTTGAGCTTTTGGTCCCTTTCCTACTGCTTGGGCTTTTTTTGCTTGTTCTTCTGCTGAGACAGTATATGCTTTTGTATCTGAGCTTTTTTTATTTTGCTTTATTTCATTAAGGTAAGCTGTTGCTGCTGTTCCAGTCGTATAGCCCATTATAATAGGAACTCCATTTTCATCTTTTTTAACAATTGCATATGTTCCATTTTCTTGTTTTTTAAATGAAAGTTTTGCATCTTTCCAATACTCTTCCATGATCTCTGATTGATCTATCTTCTTTCCTTTTTGTGCTTCATCAGCACTATAAGAAATTGATTTACTTAAAATATCAAAGGCACTTGTACTTGTTGGTACTTTTTTGTCTACTCCTTCTTCTAATTCTTTTTCCATTGCTTTTATATGCTGGACAATTTCATCGGCACACTGTTTTATCATAAAATTTAGGGCTCCGATTTCTACTAGTTTGTCTTCTAACTGTTTAAATCTTATTTGACATTGATCAAGATAATCCGATTCTGACTCTAATCCAATTATGCGCCATTGATCAGCATATTCCTTATTCTTAATAATATCTCTTCTTCTACTTCCAGCGACAAGGTCACAATCAAATTCCTGTATATCATTATTTAGCTGACGAATTTCATACATTTTATCTTCCATAGCTGATATTTCTTTTTTTCTATCTTCTATTTGTTTGTCTATATCTTCCACCATATTATATATTGCTCGTACATTTACTATTTTTCCCATAATTGAACTCTCCTTTACTTTTTTATTAATCTATTCGTCATCTCTAAGTACTACTTTATTCTTCACCACCCTACCCTCATAAGTTAGTTGAGAGTCAGAAGTTCTTTCTAGTGAGTTTGGCATCGAGTTATACTCTTTTATAAGCTCTTTTAATTGTTGAAGCATATTTCTTCCGGTATCTGTTTGAAAGTTTCTATATGCATCATATAAAGTGGATGAATCAATTTTTTTTGGAATAGTCTCATTCCATGTGCCCAGTACAGAATCTATTTTTTTTACTACTGAATATACTTCTTCTTCTGAAGTTTCACGATAACTCATCTAATTTCCTCCTTTTCGAAAAAAATAATACTTTTGGTATTATTTTTATGCTCCTTGATTCATTTGGTTTTCAATTTCTGAACGATGTGCAGTAATCTCATCAGATGATTGAAACATTCCATTTTTTAAGTTTTGTGCTAGCATGTCAAAGTTTGTTTGTAACATGTTTACTCTTGATTTGATTCCTTCTGTAATATTATTAATATTGGCACTACTTAATATTCCTTGAGATTCTAGACTACCATAAGTATTCATAATCTCATCTACATTTTCATCTAATTTTGCAATAAACTCTTTTTCAAGATAGTCAATTCCTTCACCAATTCCTATTGTTGATACATTTCTATTATCCATTTTATCTCCTCCTTATTATGCCTGATCAATTTGTACTGTTCTTTGTTGTGCTACTGTTAGATTTTGAATTCTCTCATCTAAATATGCAATAAAACTTTGTATATCTGTTTCTGCAAAGTTAATTAATTCATCTACTGTTTTTTTACCAGCTTCTGTTGTCCAGTTTGGTGTTAGTTGCGTTGCAATGTAGTCTACATACTTTGCTTTTGATGATGTCATCATATCACGAACACTTTCTAATATTTTGATTTGAGCCATTAATTGTTCTGAGTTAAACTCTAAGTTATCACTATATGTACCTGCCATAGGGCACCTCCTTTATTTTTCTTACATTTTAACTATAACTTATCTTTTTATAGAAAGAAAGTCTTTTTCTTTTTTTTGACATTACTTTACATTAATATAAAATTAACTGACTTCCATTTCTAATATCTGTATTTTTTAATATTTGATTTTCATTATATATTTCTCCTGTTAGACGACTATAAAGTTTTTCTGTTTGTGTTATCTTATAATACCCTCCACCAATATCTAACAGTGCTTTTGTTAAAAGAGTCGTAATATCACCTATTCTCTTACTAACAGGTAAGAATACTTCATATTTTTTTTCTATCGTTGGAATATATAATTCTACTAATACTTTATTCTCCATCTTCTCTCTCTTTCTCTACAAATTTTACCTTTGTTGCTACTCCTTTTTTTATTACATAGCCAAAGTTAGGTGGTAATGGCAAACTTAGTGTTCTTAGTGGCGTCACCAGATTATGAATTGTACTGTTGTTAATACCACGACCTAACCAAATACCAGAGTCCATACTTACAAAAGAACGGAACCAATTTTCATAAGCATAAGGCTTTATTTCTGTTAAGCGATCTAAGAAGATAAAATTACAGTCTGATTTTGATGATACTTCTGTAAAGAACGTTGCTAAATTATTTTTTTCTTCTGATGTCATATTTTTTATCCACTTATCTACACCATTTATGATTACTAATAAATTTTCTTTTCTTGTACTTTCTTTGATATCATGTGTTAATTCTTCTTGGATATTATTATTTTCATCTAGATAGATAATATTATTAAAATCAGTTGGTTGATACCATTTCTTTAAATCTAATAATACTACTTTCTCTTCTTTTAGAGTTTCTAGTTCTTTTATTAATAATTTATTAAATGTACTAAGCATTTCTAATTCATCTGAGTTTATTAGTGTAATTACGTTTGATTTAAAGTTAAATGTTGCTATATCTAGGGTTTCTTCTTCTATTCCGACTGGAATACTTGTACTTTCTATTCTGGTATTATTTTGTAAATATTCTAATGTTACTATTTCTTTTAAGACTGGTACTTTGGGTGCTTGTTCTTTTATTGATTCATATAGAGAATCACATACTGCTTTTAAATACTCACTTAATTTATCAGGTTCATAGACCATTGCTGTTTGAAATTCATATGGTTCTTCATTGACTAGTGCTACTCCTCTTGTATCTATTTCTTTTATGGTGGGACATTTTTTACCTAAGAGCATATTATACTCAATTGGAGCGTTTAGTTTTAGAGGAATCATGGTTGGAAAGTTAGAGCGCATACTTAGTCTTAAAGCTCTATCTGTGATTGCTGTTACTACTGAGTAGATTCCATATTTATTTCCATCTCTCGTAATTTTTGATAGTAATAAGTCTTTATCTTCAAAGTTTTCTTTAAAATTTTCATAGCCTGATAGTAGTAAAATAATACCTGGTAATTTGTTTGGAGATTGTTTAATATAAAAATCATAACTACCATTATAATCTTGAAATAATTTCTTACGTGTTTCTATTTCTTCTATTAACATTTTTAATAATTTATCTACTTTCTCTTCTTCTTGAGCAAAGATTACATCTCCTACTTGTGGTGCTTTGCTATAAATTTTTAGTGTTTCTGAATCAAAGTCCATAATATAGAGATTTAACTCTTGGGTTGTATAGTTTGTAATTAATGAGTAAATTATAGCATTAGTGATGGTATTTTTTTCACCCATACTATAAATTATGGTATTGCCTTTTTGAGTAAAGTCTAATGTTAGAAGACCTTGTTCTTGAGCTTTTGGATTATCATATTCTCCTATTATGGCTTGTAGTTTAAATGGAGTTCTTACAAATTTATATTTTTGTTTTAGATTATCTATATAGATTACTTCTTTTAATTTTTCAAGCCATAATTCATGTACATTGATATTTTCTTTTTCGGCAAGATTTGCTAAATACTTTACAATACTTGGAAGCTGTTCTCCCTTTACTTCTAACCCTTCTTGTTTTGGAAAGTCTATTGTTTTTATACTTTTTCCTATAGAATTAATAAATATGATACTACTATCTTGCTCATGGATAACTTTATCTTGTGGTATATATGCTTCTCCTGCCCATGCTGCTTGTCCCATGGAGAATAGTTCATTATATCCTACTTGTAAATAGAATCTTCCTACTTCTTTTAAATCAGCAGCATCTGGTCTTTTAATTACTTCATTGGAGTCTGCTGCTTCTTGTACTTTTAAGCAAACACGAAATTTTGAGTTGGACCAAATTTGATCGTTTACAATTCCACTTGGCTTTTGCGTTGCGAGGATTAAATGGACTCCAAGGCTACGTCCAATACGTGCTGTTGATATTAGCTGATCCATAAACTCTGGTTGTTGACTTTTTAATTCGGCAAATTCGTCTGAGATAATAAATAGATGGGAAACAGGAGTTTGTAGTATGCCTTCTCTATAGTATTTTTGGTATTTATAAATATCAATGGTTCCTTCTCCAATTTTATCTCTTGCTTCGTTAAATAGAGCTTGCCTTCTTTTTAGCTCACTTTCAATCGATGCTAAAGCTCTATTAATATCTGCTGTTTCTAGGTTGGTAATCGTTCCTGCTAAATGAGGTAGTTTTAGTCCTGTTTCTTTATTTTCGAAAGCTCCTACTAGTCCTCCTCCTTTATAGTCAATTAAAACAAATTGTACTTCTTGGGGGTGAAAGTTTATTGCCATGGATAAGATATAAGTAATAATGAATTCACTTTTACCAGAACCTGTCATTCCTGCGATTAGTCCATGAGGTCCCTCTTTTTTCTCATGTAAATCTAATTTGAAGTCTTTTCCATTCATATCAATTCCTACTGGAACAGAAAGACTTATGATAGGATTATTTACTTGCCACTTTTCTAGTGAATTTAATTGTTCTATTCTTCCAACATGATACATCTCTAAAAAGCCTAAAGATTTTGGCATATGGAATGTTTCGTTTTTATTTTTTATCGGAATATTAGCTAGTCTATGACTACAATACTCTAAGTCAATTTGATCGAATTTTTCAATAAAAAACTGTTTTTGGGTTTCTTTATTAATCTCATTTTCAAAAATCCCACCTTGTTCATCACCGTCTAGACTAATAAAAGCTTTGGTTTGAGTTGGAAGAGTCGCTATTGTTTGGGTTAATATTAAAATACTAAAGCCTAGGTTTTCTTCTTGTTCTAATATTTCATTTATGACTTGATACTCTTTGGCTGTTTTATAATCATCGGTTATTATCATGTAGTAATTATCAAAGCTTTTATAAAGTTCTTTTTTGTTGCCATTTGTTTTTTGACATTGTTCTTTTCTTGCTGTTAGTATTTTTTGTAAGTAAGTAGATATTTCTCTTCCTTCATCAAAATCACTTGTAAAAAAGCGAATATCTCTACTATCACTAAAGGCATGTGGTAATAGGTTCATATATTGCCAATTGGCACTTCTTGCTTTATTGGTTAGTACGATAATCTTTAATTCATCATAGCTATGTAGGGCGATCATTTGTAAAATTAAGATATCAACATATGGTTTTATGTATTCATATTTTCCTGTTATGGCTAAAATGTTTTTTTCTACTAGTGATTCCACAATGGGAGTGCCTTCTATTTCTTTATTATTTTCAATGATAAGACGCATTTTTTGATCTAGTGTATCCTCTTCTAAGGTAAAATGTTCACTTGGATAGTCTAATTTTACTTTTAAAGGGACTTTTCCAAGTCCTAATCTTACTTTTAAGAAGTCTTCTTGGTGTAGTTGTCGTTCCCACAAACTTTTGCTACGATTTGCTATCATATTGTAACACTCTAGAGGACTTATATTTCTAGAGAGGAGAATTTGTTTTTGCTTACTTCCTAGTTGTTTTAGTTCTTGTTCTTTTTTCTGTAAATATTCTCCATATTTTTTATTGATTTTTTCTATTTTCTTTTTTCGTTGTTTTTTGGAAAAAGATCTGTTTAGAGTTGGCCATATTAGTGTTCCTGCCATCATAGAGATGGAGATGGCAAGAGTTGGCATGACGCTTAGAAAGTCTCTATTTCCTTGTTTCATTGAAATAAATGTTACTAATAACATGACAAAAGAAGTAGAGCCCATCGTAATCATTGGTCCTATTGTTAATAGTAATGGCGTTTGTTCTTCTTCCTCTATACTAGGATGAGATTCTATTCTAATGGTTTCTTCTTCTACTTTTTCAACAAATCTTGGGGAACGAGTAAAATAATCTTCCTCTTCATATAAGAAAATTTCTTCTTCTTCTTTCTCTAGAACTTGATCTATTTTTTTTACTTCTTCTACTCTTTCTAGAAAGTTTTCTTGGTAATGCATACTTCCTTTTGGATTATTTACTATGATAGTATTTCCTAAGACAATCATTTTTAGACCCATGACGAAAATAACATCCCCATGATTTAATCTAGTGATTCCTATTACTTTTTTATTATTTACAAATGTACCATACTGACTTTTTAAATCTTCTAATAACCATGTTTTTTTCTGGTATGTTAGTTTTAGATGTGTTTTACTAATTAATTCATTTTGACAAAAAATCGTACTTTTCGGATCTGATCCTATGATTAACTGTCTATCTCCTCTTACTAATAATCTTGTTATACTATCATCACGAACTGGAGAGGTATATAGAATTAAATAACCTGGTTCCTCTTTTACTTTTAAAAAGAGAAATTGATACTCTTCTAATAACACTGAACGAACTGGTTCATTATTTACGATAATCTTTACATTCTTATTACTAAATGCTGCCCATTTTCCATTATACTCACTTATATTAATAATATTTTTCTCTTCGGTTTCTAATGTGTCTTTTATCCAATAGTTGCCATATATTTTAGAAGGTAGTGTAAAACTGATCAGTTTTTGTTTACTAATTACATATACTAACATTGATTTACTCCCTTCTATTCTTTTCTATTATTATAATCGTTTTTGATTACTTTCGCAATATCACTTTTCATTTTCTATAAGTCTTTTCTTATTTTTTGATAGCTTATTTCTAATTGATTTATATTTTCTGACATTTGGTTTAAAGGTATGGTATCTAATTCGATATTTGCTATTTTTTTGATATGTGATACTCCGCTTTTTGTGTTTAAACATATCGATAAAGCATTTAAAACTTCTCCTATTTCTTTGGTATAAGAAGTTAATTCTTTTACATCTGTCTCTATATTTTTACTTGTTCTTTTTATTATTTCTATTTGTTCTTCTATATCTTTTTCTTTTACTATCATATTTTACCCCATTCCTGCTCTTGATCCGTGTCCTGATTTTTGTCTGTGTTCTTCATATTTTTGATCAATTTCTAATTTTATATTTTTGGCATGATCTGTTAAAGGTATTATGGCTTTCGTTTCTGTGTTTATCTTATTATTTATGTACTCTGGTGTATAATAGCCTCCTTCTACATAAGTTTTTGGTCTAATTCTTGTATTTACACATCCTCCTGTATTTGTCGTAGGACTTACATAATACTTTCCTTCATCTGAAGCAGTATTTCCTTCTACTGTATAGATTACATCTTTACTACTTCCCAGAATAATTCCTGTATGTTGATGTTTTCCTTCATAGGTATAGAAAATATCTCCTCGTTTTGGATTATAGTCTTTGTCACTCGAACTATGCCATGTCCCTTTTCCCATCGATGATAATATTTTTGCGTCTTCTGCTCCTTGTACTACATTTAGAAAAGGATTCACCGCTTTGTCATTTCCTGATTTGTCCATTACATAACTTACATATTCTGCACACCAGTCATCACCAGGAGTTGCCCCACTATCTGGATGTTTTTCTAAATACCAATGTGCATATTTGGTAGAAAGAGTGGTTGTTAAGTAAGAGGTTCCCATTTCATCTAATGCTATATCTACTACATCTACAGTTTGGTTTTTGGTATGAAAAATATTATAAAGCTCATCTAGTTGTTTTTTATCATTTGCTTCTTTATTTATTTTTTTTAATTCTTCCCAAGTAGGATTTCCTTTTAACTTATTAAAAAACGTTACTATATCTGTTTTCTTTTCTATTCCTAGTTGTAATTCTATTTCGTGTATAAATTCTTTTAATGTGATACTTAACTGTTCTAACTCACTTTGGTTTTCTTTTAATAAATCTATATTTTCTCCAAATTCTAATATTTTGGTACTAGATATTTCAGTTATACTTGGTATTGTTATTTGCCAGATATATTTATAAGTCGTTTTTTCTTTTAATAAATTATTTATAAAACCTCCTTTTTGTTCTTCTATTATTTCTGTTGCGTCTTGTCCATTATAACTAGATAGTATTTCTAGACTTTCTTTTAGCAGGTTTATATCTTTTGTTAACTCCAGAAATTTGTCTTCCAAGTTTAGAGAAATATTTGTTAACTCTTCACTACTTTCTTCTATTCCTTTTACACTTACCTTACTCATTTTGACCTCCTATCATTTAGAATGTTTATTTTTATCTTTTTTGATGTATTTTTAGTTTGGCATGCATGACTACTTTTTCTTCTACGTTATAGCATGTAGATAGTGTTATTATTTTATCATTGGTATCTACATCTGTTGGTATTTTATAATTACTACGATTTTTTATTTTCTCTAGGAATTTTTTATAATCTTCTTCTTTTAATGAAGTATAAGTATAATCTTTCGTTGTTGGAATATGATAAATACTAAACATTTCAAAGATGTAGTTTGCCTTTTCTGTAGATAACTTTAATAATATCTTCCCATTTTGTTCTAATATATCTTTATTTAAGAGATCTTTTAAGCTTCCAAACATTGTTTTGTCTATCCTTCCATGGGCATAAATAATTGTATTTTGATCTAGAGTCTCTATATTATTTCTATAATCTAAAAATATCCAGCCTGCTTCATTATATTTTTTATCAAAGGAGTGATTTAAATAATATTTATTGTCTTTGTGTTTTACTATAGGATAGTCAATACTTGTATTTTCTACTTGTATCCATGCTACTGTTTCATCGTTTATATTCTTTAAGCTTTTGATATCTACTTCTAAAAACTTATTATCCTCTTTTTTATTTTGATTCGTATCTACTGAATTTTTTTCTATCTTTCTGGTATTTTTATTTATTTTTTTTATGATATCATTCGTTTTTTTATTATCCATATGCCAGGATATAATTTTATAAGTAGAACAGAATAAAGCTATTAAAAGTATCAGTAATAAGATAAATACTTTTTTTTGACTCTTTGTTTTCATAGGCACTCCTCTCATTTTACTATAGCAATAAAAGATTTAGAATAGTCTAAATCTATATTATTTCTATGGCTTCTTTTTTTGATTCTATACTTATTTTGATTAGGAAATAGATAATACTAATTACTATGGCCATGGCTAAGAGGAAGCCAATTTTAAATATTACATCACTATTTCCAACAGCAGTAAGGGAAGCATTTTTTTCTACATTTTCTTTTTTATATTCTACTCTTTTTCCTCTTACTAATAGGCGATGCGTATTAATGGCATAAGGATGACAAGTTAGTAAAGTAACATAATCAAAGCCTGGTTCTAGTGCTAATTTTTCGGTCTCAAATGGCTCAATGACTTCAATTTTGTCTACTTCATAGGCAAGAGTTTCTTCTAATATATGAATATAGAATTCATCCCCTTTTTCTAGTTGATCTAAGTCTGTAAATAGTTTGGCAGAAGGAAGTCCCCTGTGGGCAGATAGGATGGCATGTGTACTTTCTCCCCCAACTGGGTAAGAACTCCCCTCTAAGTGTCCCACTCCTTTTTGTAATGTCTTGGTACTTGTTCCATGATATATGGGAATGTTTTCTTTTATTTTAGGGATTTCAATATAGGCCATGACACCATCTTTTCCTATATTTAAAATATTTTTATATTCTTTGCTTTCTTTTTCTTTAGGATTTGTGAATACATCTGTTATGGTCGATGATGTTAAACTTTTGTTATACACTCTCGCTTCTTCTATTAAAGATGATATTTTACTTTTATAGTCTAGAGATATTTTCTGATACTCATTGATTACTTTTGTTTGTTCTTTTTTATTGATCATATTGGAAATCCAAGGGTAACACATAATCCCTAGTCCCATTATTAATAGGAGGATTAAGAAAGCGATAGGTAAATTCTTTTTTAACCTATTTTTCACATTGATATCCTCCTTTTTATCTTTTATTTTGTTCTTAATTTTTTCTGATACATGGTGATTGAAGTTGCTGATATTGCTACTATACTAAGTCCTAATAAAGTATATATCACTGTACCAAAGCCACCAGTAAATGGTAGAGCGGTTGCTTTTTCATTTGCTATTTCTATTTTTTGATAGCCATTACTTTCCTCATCTGACTCAATTTGTTCTGCATTGATTTCTACTTCTATTTTCTGTTTTAATAACGTATATCCTGAAGGGGATTTTACTTCTTTTAAGTAATATGTACCTTCTTTTAAACCTTTATACTCTCCCATTCCAAAGGCATCCGTTTTTATTACGCCTACTTTCGTAGTTAAATTACTATCAGAATAAATCTCAAAAGATGCATCTTTTAATCCCTTATTTTTATTAGATTCATCATATTTGAATAGTTTTAGACCATAAGTATAAGCAGTTGCTACTTCTTCTTCTGTTTCTAGTATATTTTCCCCATAGGGATCGTTAGAATATACTAAGCGTGCACTGTTTTTATTTCCCTCTCTTCCAAGGAGTGCATTTTGATTTAATTTGGCTTTATATTCTATTGTTAATTTATTACTAGTAATATAAGGCACATCCAATGTTATTGTTAAGAGTAGGTTTTCATAAGTAATCATAGCAATCGTGTTGCCACTACCATCTTTTACTAGTCCTTCTCTTGTTGCTTGATATACTGATTCTCCATCTTTTATGGTTACCTCTTCTATGCCCATAAATGTAATTCCACTTGAAAATGTATCTTTTATGATATAGGTTTTATTGGTTGCATTTGTTGGGTATGATGGAAGGGTTGCTGTAATGGTATAGGTGTACTCTCTATCTATTAAAAAGGACTGATCTTGATGGGTAGTAGAGCCTATCGTCTTTTTTAGTCCAGCATCACTTACTTTGGCATTTATGATTGCATCTTGTTTTTGCCAAGTGCCATCTTGTTCTTTATAATCTAGATTTCCAACCATTACTGCATAAACTCTTTTGGTTACTTTTGGTAAGACTAAATAAGTTCCTACTTCTAATTCTTTGGTTGAGGTTGTCCCTGTTGGTGTCATATCGATTCCTGTTATATTATTTTTTTTAATATAAGAAGCATAGGCACTCGCTAAGGCATCTAAAGTGGAATTTGTCTTTGTAGATCCGCTGGTAATATCACCACTGGTTAGTTTTTTATATTCTTCTGTTGTTAAGTCTTGATAGGCCTCTGAATCATTTAAAAATGACTGAAACTGATTGGTAAATTCATATGTTATTTCATTCGTTGTATCATTTTTATAAATGTCTAAAACTTTATATGCAGATAGAGTATCCCCTTCTTCTACATTGGTTATGGTAAGGGTAGAAGTTTCTGTTAGCTTTCCTTCTTTTTCCGCCGCTTTTACTAGAGGTGGTGTAAAAAGAGAAAGACTTAATAGCAAAAGAAAAAGAAACTTGGTGTTAATCTTTTTTTGTTTCATCATGGTCTTTTCCCTTTCTATTTTTTGTCATGAAATAAACAATTATTAGTATTCCCAATATTGAGATTACTGCTACTATGATATAGATAAAAATAGCATCAAAGGTGTAAGGAACATCTGTTTTATTGCTGTTAGTTTGGTCCATATTTTCTTTGTTGCCCTCTGCTGGTTTTTCTAGTTCTTCTGCTATTTTTTTCTCTTCTGTTTTTGTTATCGTTGCAATATCATAGAGATACTCTTTTTTTAAATCATCATAGTTTGGAAGGGTAAGAAGCATTGGTGAAGTATTATATTCATAGGTTTGATCTTTTACATTTTCTACTTTTACTAAGTAAAGACCTAGAGGTAGATTTTCAAAACTTGCTTTTCCTTCTTGATTTGTTTGTACTACTTTATCATATGGAATTTTATTTTCTTCTTGGTATTTACTTATAGTTGTTGCAAGTGTTGTCCACTGTGAAGTAGTAAGATTATTTGGATCCATTTGTCCTTGATAGATATCTTGATAAGTTAAATGTCCACTTTCATCTATGCTAGCAATTTTATAGATGTAGATATTACGATCTATAAATACTTTGTCATCATATTGATACGTAATATCAAGTCGTCCTGATCTCGTAATATCTAGTGCTTCTACATCTGTTGCAAATAGCAAAAAAAGAAGAAATAAGAATGTTTTTAAAAATTTATGTTTCATTATCTCTTCCCTCCTTTTCTTTTTAAGTAATTCATAATACCATAAGTACCGCCTAATACTACTAGGAAGCCTAGTATAATATACGGTATAATACCAAGTCCACCTGTATTTGGTAAGATACTGATTCTTTTGTTGGCAATGGTTACTGTTGATAGACCATTTTCTGTTTCTATATCATAGCCTGCTACTGTTATGGTTCCTAAATCATCTACTACTACTTCTAGCGTATCTTTTAATAATACGTAACCTAATTTGGTTTTTGTTTCTTTTAAGTAATATGTATGACCTGGATGAAGCTTCGTAAATGATAAGCCTGATGATATTTCTTTGGTTAATTTATCATCTTCATAAAGAGTAAATTCTGCTCCCTCTAGGGGTTCGTTTTCCTCTCCTACTTTATTTATTCTTAAACCAATATTTGCTATTTTAAAAGTTACAGACGCTGTATATTTTTTCGTTGTATCTATGACATGACTTGTATCTTTTACGGCTCCTGTTATTTCTACTTCATTCGTTACTGTTTTACTTACTTCTTCTCCTGCTGTGTATTCTGCATTTAAAACAATACTACTATTGGCTGGAAGGGTAGGAATTTTGGCAAAACGGTCGTTTACAATTTCGTAACCTTCTTTGGCAATAAAGTGACTTCCTTCTGTATGTTCTTCTACCATAACATCGTTAATTTCATAATTTGCAGTATTGGTTACTGTTATTTGGAATGGTACTTTTTCTCCATTTGCATAAGATGCTTGTTTATTGGGTATTTCTTTTTCTATCGTTGGAGCAAAATATTCTACTTCTCTTGTCCATTCTCCGTAAATTACCACATCTTCATTTGGCATTTCAAAACTTTCTTCTTTATACCAACCTAAGAAATGATATCCTTCCGCAGTTACATCTTCGGCTCTTGTTACTATCTCTTTTGGTTTATATTCTCTTGGCTCTGGAAGTAGAGAGGATGCATTTGGTGGTAAAGTTGAGCCTTGGAACTCATAACTTACCGTATGTCTAATGACTTCAAATCTTCCTGTAAGCTCTACATTGTGGTTTGGCATTTTGAAAATTGTATTTTCATTTTCTTTTGTTTCTTCGAACTGTACATCCGTTGTTTCCCAACCTAGGAAACGATATCCATCTACTTCATCTCCTACTTTTAGAGAATTAACAACTACATCATCCCCTTCTCCATAACTTTTTGTTTTTGGAGGTGTAAAATCTTTTGGTGTTTCTCCTGTTACTTTATAAGAGACGGTGTAGGTTGGTTTCTTTTCAAAGTGACCTTTTAAAGTAACATTCTGCTCTGGCATGGTAAAGGTGCCATTTGTTACTTCTACGTCCTCTGTTTCCCAACCACTAAAAGTATAGCCTGCTACATCTATATCATTTGCTACTCCAACACTAATTCCACTTGGATAGCTTGTGGTTATTGGTGGAGCTGGGGCATTTTCTGGTACATCTCCTGTATATTCATAAGAAACATTGTATAGAGTGGCTTCTTCTTTTCCCATAAAGACATGTACTGTGTTTGAGTTTGTTGTATAGGCATTTTCTCTGGCATAAGCAGTATTATAAAAGTCCATACGTTTTCTTCCTGCTAATTTCGGCGTTGTTGTCGTAATTCCTACTGTTATTTTACAGCCAGCTTGGAGATTTTTAATTTTAAAGGATACCATATTCGTTTCTGCATTATAATCTAGTCCATCATGACCATCTACTACATAACCAGGACAGGTCTTTGTAGCATCATCAATTTTACTTGCTCCAATACTACCATCTTCACTATTTATGAACTCTTTGAAGGTAAGTCCTGTTGGTAGTTTATCCTCGACGTAAATAAAATCACTATATACTTTGATGCTTGCTGTTGTGCTAGATGAGACTATTTCTTCATCTTTACCAGCATATTCAATATCTAAATAATAGGTTAAATCGCTATTTTCTGCAACCCGTACATCATTTTCTAACGGTTGAGCACGAGAGGAAGCAAATTGATAAATGATACCTCCTACCAATATGATTGCGGCAAAAATTAATAGGGATTTTTTTTGTTTTATGGTAAGTCTTTTTCTTTTTTTCTTTCTTTTTCCTATCTCTTTTTTCTTCATACTTTTCTCTCCGTTTCTATTATTACTTTCCACTCTCTCTTCTATTATCACTATACTATATTTTTTTCATTTCTGCAAGAATTTGTC
>CAZWXX010000014.1:0-16167 GCA_964637865.1 uncultured Muribaculaceae bacterium
TAAAAAATGGAGAAAGAGTAAACTTAGATCTTTTAAGTACCACAGGAGAACATCCGAATAGAGTTCTAGATAAAGATGTGATTTCTGCCAAAGATAAGTATACTTATTCTCTAAAAATATGGATAGATTCTAATGCTACCAATGAAGTAATGAATACTACTTTTAAAGGACAGTTAAGAATAGAGGCAATGCAAGGAAAGGTAACGGACCTTTATAAAATAATTGCCAAAAAAGCAGTACCAGATAATATTAAAAGCGAATTTGTATCAAGTGAAACAGGAATTAATTTTGGAGAAATTTCATCAGACACCAATGGAAAAGGAGTCTATACGTATTCCTCTACAAAAGATGATAAGTATCCAGTCCATTATTATAGAGGGGCAGTAACAAACAACAATGTCAAGTTCGCAAACTTCTGCTGGAAAATTGTAAGAACAACAGAAACTGGTGGAGTAAAATTAATCTATAATGGAAGTCCTAATGATAGTGGTCAATGTACGAATACCACAGGAGAAGTTACACAGATCGGAATAAGCGCTTTTAATACAAGAAAAACACAATTAGAGGTTGTTGGATATATGATAAATAATTCGACTGATTCTACAATCAAAAGTTTTATTGATACATGGTATCAAACGAATATGATAGATTATACTGAAAAATTGGAAGATACTATTTGGTGTAATGATCGAAGTGTAGCAAAAACAGAAGAAAAAATTACATATTTTGGAGCACAAGACCGGATGAAAAATTTACATAGTCCAAGTTTAAACTGTATAAATGATACTGATAAATTTACAGTAAATGAGCCAAATGGAAATGGCTTATTAACATATCCAGTGGCACTGTTAACAGCCGATGAGATTATGTTAGCAGGTGGAGTTGTTGGAATTGCTAATCAAGGCTATTATTATAATAATCAGAGATATTGGACTTTATCACCATCTTATTTTGGTGCTAATGCCAATTGGATTACTACAGAAAAAGATGGTAGTTTGTATGGTAATGTTGATGATATAGCAAGTGTTAGGCCAAGTATATCCCTTGCACCTAGTACTAAAATCACAAGTGGAGATGGAAGTCAAAATAGTCCATTTGTTGTTTAATAATATAGAATAGTAAAGGGATTACTGCACTTGCTAAAGTGAAATATCAATTAGAAAGTGTATCTTATGCTTTGTTGTTTGGTTGTGGGAGGTTTTTTGCACTTTTTATAACACAAGTAGAAAGTTCAGGGGCTTTAATATTGTCACAGAATGACTCTTAAGAATGTAAATAGTATTGATGCTAAATTTCATTTATGGTATGAAGCAGATGAAAAAAGAGTAATTGCGTTACTCTTTTTTAATCTATCTTTTCTGATAAATTGTCATTTTGAAAATCTTTATCATCCATTAGTAATTCATGAATTTCTTCTTCTTTTGTATCTAGATATACTTCTTCTATTCGATCTACTCTACATTTTTCCGCTTTGATAATAGCTTCTACTTTTTCAATTGCTTCTTCTAGTTTATCGTTTACTACTACATAGTTATATTTGGTTACTTCATTGATTTCTTTGTAAGCAGTATGGAAACGTTCTAATATTTTTTCTTTATCATCTGTTTTTCGCTTCTTTAGACGTTCTACTAATACTTTTAAAGAAGGAGGCATAATAAAGATAAAAATAGCTTCAGGAATTAGTTTTTTAATATTAGATGCTCCTTCAATTTCAATTTCTAAAATTACATCAATTCCAGCTTCTAGTTTTTCTTTTATGAATTCTTTTGGAGTTCCATAATAGTTTCCTACATAGTTTGTATATTCTAGAAAGTAGCCTTCCTTAATTTTTTCTTCAAATTCTTCTTTCGTTACAAAATTATAAGTGACTCCTGGAATATCATTTGTTCTTATTTTTCTAGAAGTAGTAGAGACTGATAACCATCTGTTTTTTGCATCATTTTTTAAAAGACCAGCGATAACACTTCCTTTGCCACCACCACTAGGGGATGAAATTACAATTATTTGACCTGCTTTTTTTTCTTTAATCATTTTCTATTTCTCCTTTATTTACATTATTTTTATATTCTTTTTCTATTAGATTTTTCCAAGAATCCAAGGAGTATGGTAAAGCATATATTTTTGTTGTTTCTAATTCCAACTCTAACATTGGATCTTTCTTTTTTGTCATTTTACTAATTAGAGGAATATCTAATTGCTTTTTTATTTTGTTTAAATACATTCTTCCTTTGTCATTGAAACCTAAAATACGTATGTAGGAAATCTCTTTAAAATTTTTTGCATCTTCTTTCGTGAAGTTACAAAGAATCGCATTTAGTGTTCTTTGAAGTTTATTATAAGTATAACGTTTTGATTTTATTTTTGATATTAATTCTTGGTAGCTTGTTGCACTCATGATTTCTTTTTTAATTTTTTTATCGATTCCTTCTTCTACTAAATGGTATTTTGTTAAATCTTTTTCTGTTATTATTTTGTATTTTAAGTAAGGAAAATAATCTTTTTGGTAATGCAAGTTATTTAAGTGCGGAAATACGAAGTTTGGAACATAGTCTTTTACTTCTTTTTTTTCTTCTAGAGCATTTCTAATTGCTGTTGCGCTTGCTATTTTGGTTAACTCTTTGCTATGAAAATTATTTTCTCTTTTTATTGTTTCTGGTTTTATTTGATAATTATGCTCTAGTATTGTTTTAATGTAACTTACTCCTAAGAGATCATTTGGGGTTGTAATCTTTTTTCCTGTTAAGTCTAGTAGAGCCTTTGATAAAGCGGTAGGATAGTTTTCTCCTAATTTTGAGTATACTTTTACTAGATGGTTAAAATCATCATTTTCAAGTTGAGTTTTGGCAATTAAAGTTAAGTCTTCTATAGAATTTGATTCGCTTCCAAAAATTACTTTTTCTACTTTTAGTTTTTCTAAAATTGTAATAGCACCATAGCTAAAGATGTCTGCACTTTGTACAGAGAAAGGAAAGGGAAGTTCTACTACTAAATCGATTCCTGCTTGTAAGGCAATTTCTGTTTTTTTCCATTTATCTATCATAGATGCTTCACCACGTTGTGTAAAGTTTCCGCTTACTACTAATACTAGAGTAGCATCCTTATATTTTTCTTTTATTTTTTGAATGTGATAGAGGTGTCCATTATGAAATGGATTATATTCGGCAATAATTCCAATTGTTTTCATCTCATCCCTCCATTTCTTAGCTGTATTTTATCATGAGTTTTTCTTTTTGTAAAATATTTTGATTTATGATATACTTAATTATACGAGGTGTTGAAATGGAAATGAATGCAATTAAATTTTATCGTTCGCCTTATGACTTTGTAAGGGAAGTTCCTTATCAGACTAAACTTGTGTTAAGGCGTGATGTTACTCATAAAGATGAAGTGATGGTTTGCGATGTTGGAGAGTATTTACAACAAAAACAAGGAAAAGTAGAGAAAGGGAGGTCTGGAAAGTGATTGAGTCTAGATTTATTGATCTTAGTACTTTGTATAGTAATACTCAAGATAAAATTGTAGTGGATGAAGTTGTGCCATTTTCTTCTTCTTTTTTAGAAAGTAGTGGTATCCTAGAACTTAAAAATGTTCATGTTTTAGGGACCATTACAAAGAAGTTAGAGGAAGATTTAGAATTTTTAGGAACAGTAGATGGTGTTATGGTTTTGGAAGATTCTATCTCTTTAGAGGAGGTAGAATATCCTTTTTCTATAGAAATTTCGGAAAAATTGCAAGAATTTATAGAAAATTCTCAAAATAAGCTTGATTTAGTTGAGTTTTTGTGGGAAAATATTGTCTTAGAGATTCCCTTAAAATTTACTAAGGTTACGGATCTCAGTGAGTTTCATGGGGATGGATGGAAATTAATTAGTGAAGATACGAAAAAAGTACAAGAGAATCCATTTAGTGAATTATTAAAAGATTTTGGAGAGGAGTGAAGATATGTTAAAGTTAGATATTCAATTATTTGCTGTACCATTCCGTAAAGTTTCAAAAACAAGAAAAAGAATGAGAAGAGCGCATAATGCTATGGATTTACCTGGTGTTACAAAATGTCCAACATGTGGAGAAATTATAAAACCACATCGTGTATGTAAAAAATGTGGTAGCTACAAAGGTAGAAAAGTAGTAGAAAAGGATGCATAAGGCATTCTTTTTTTTGAAAGTAGTTGACTTACGAACAAACGTATTATATAATACAAATAGTTAGATTTAGTGGAGGTAGATGATGATTGATGATTATTTAAAAGATGATACTATTATAATTACTCCTTCTTCTAGTAAGATGAATCTTTTATCTAAAATTTCTAATAGTGGTGAGTTTTTTAATATAAAGTTTATGACCAAAGAAGAATTCTTTTCCAAGTACTTTTTTTCTTATGATGAGAGAGCATATGCTTATTTGCAGGAAGTATATCATTATCATTTAGATGTTTGTAAACTTTATCTTCGAAATTTGTATTTTATAGAAGATAAGATTTATCAGAGTGAGAAGTTAAATCAGTTAAGAGAGTTAAAATGCGAATTGGAGGAGAAGGGATTCCTTTTTTCTCATCCCTTTTTTCGCACCTTTTTAAAAAATAAAAAAATTATTGTCTATCAATATGGGATGTTAGAAAAGTATGAGTGGGAAGTTTTTACTAATCTTGATGCTTTGTTTTTAGAAGATCAGGGGTGTTATTTACTTCCTAAGGTGATGATGCGTGCTAAGAACCTAGAAGATGAAGTAGTATATTTGGCAAATGCTATTCGGAGATTAATTGACCAGGGAGTAGAGCTTAGACATATCCATTTAGTTCATGTTACAGACGATTATTTTTATTCTCTAAAACGTATTTTTTCCTATTTTCAAATTCCACTTCAAAACGTTTCTTCTTCTTCTCTTTTTGGAACAGAAATAGTGTCTCATTATTTAAAAACAGGAGAGATTTCTTTAGATGATGCTTCTTCTATTCATAAACAGTTGGTACAAGTTGTTAATTCTCTTTCTTATTTAGAAGAGGGAGAAATTAAGAAAAATATTATGATTGATAAGTTGAAGCATACTAATATTTTTGAAGAAAAGATGGAAAATGCTGTTCATATTAGTCATATTACAGATACTTTTACAGAAGATGATTATGTTTTTTTAATTGGGGCAAATCAAGATTTATTTCCTAAGTTTTTTGTAGATGATGACTTTATTTTAGATAAAGAAAAGTGGGAAGTTTCTCTTTATACTACTGATGAGAAGAATGAGAGAATGAGAAAAGAGACTTCTCAGTTATTAAAAAGAGTTCCTAATCTTTTTCTAAGCTATAAATTAGAAAGTGCCTTTGGGACGTTTTATAAGTCTAATTTTCTTTCTGAATTAGGCATTATAGATGAAGATATTTGTAATGAAGATTATCATTATTCTAATTTGTATAATAAAATTTTACTTGCTGAGAGTTTGGATGATTATTATAAATTTGGAACTATTCAGCCAGCTTTGAAAAAATTATATACAACTTATCCAGATATTCCTTATCATACTTATGATTCTTCTTTTACTGGGGTTTCTACTAAAACATTAAAAGAGTATTTGCAACCAGCGCTTCATCTTTCTTATACACACTTACAAAACTACTATTTGTGTGGGTTTAAATATTATGTTAAGCATATTTTAAAGATTGATCCATTTCTTACAACTTTTGCATCTACTGTAGGAAACATGTTTCATGAAGCTTTAAAATATATGTATTGTGAAGATTTTGATTTGGATTATTTTATGGTAAAATTTTTAGAAGCAAATGATTTTAGTGCCAAAGAGAGATTTTTTCTGAAATTTTTGAAAGAAGATTTGAAAAAAACAATTGATATTATTCGTGGACAAAGAGAGTATACAAAATATGTAGATACTTATTTGGAAAAGACGGTAGAAGTTTTTTTAGATAAGGGTATATTACCAGTTATTTTGAAGGGGACTATTGATAAAATTATGTATTATACAAATGTTTCTGATACTTTTTATGCTGTTATAGATTATAAAAGTGGCTCTTATGATACAGATTTAAAAAAGATTTCTTTTGGGCTTAATATGCAACTTCCTATTTATCTTTATTTAATTGAAAAGTCTCGTGTTTTTTCGAATTCTATTTTTACGGGTTTTTATTATCAAAAGATATTATTACCTCAAAAAACTTATGATAAAGAAGAAGTAACTTTAAAACTAGATGGATATAGTTGTGATGTGCCTGATGTTTTGGAAATATTTGATAATAGTTATAGGAAGAGTGATATTATTCGAGGACTTGCAGTGAAACAGAGTGGAGAGTTTTATGCAAGTAGTAAAATACTTAGTAGTGAAGATATAGAAGCGTTATTAAAAATAGTGGAAGAAAAAGTGAATGAGGCAAAGAAAAATATTTTGGAGGGAGTCTTTTCTGTTAATCCAAAGTATTTAGAAAAAGAAAATATATCTTGTAAATATTGTGAATATAGGGATTTATGCTTTATGAAAGAGAAAGATTTAGTTTATCTTTCTACGGATTAAAAAGTAAGACCTATTCGTGGAGGGAATAGAATGAATTGGACAGAAGAACAATTACAGGCAATTATGGAAGAAGGATGTAATATTATTGTTAGTGCCGGGGCAGGAAGTGGAAAGACTGCTGTTTTAAGTGAACGAGTACTTCGGAAAGTAAAAGATGGCGTACATGTAGATGAAATGCTTATTTTAACATTTACGAATGCTGCTGCTAAAGAAATGAAAGGTCGTATTCGTGAAAAATTAATTGAAAATCAATATTTAGATGAAGTTGTTCGGCTTGATAAAGCTTATATTACCACTTTTGATGCTTTTGCACTTGCTACTGTTAAAAAGTACCATGAAGTATTAAATATTACGAGAGAAATTTCTATTTGTGATTCTGTATTTTTAGATTTAAAGATAGAACATATTTTAAATGATATTTTTGATCGATATTATGAACAGGAGGATGATGACTTTTCTAAGTTTGTCTTCTCATTTTGTACAAAAGATGATAAAAGTTTGCAAGCAGGTATTTTAAAACTTTATCATCAATTAGAAATGCGTTATGATATGGATGATTACTTAGAACATTATATAGAAAAATATTATGATCCAACCTATATTTCTTCTAAAATAGAAGAATATGTATCTTTGTTAAAACAACAATTACAAGAAGTAGCACATCTTTTAAAAGAGTTATCTCTTGCTCTAGATTATGAGGAGTTTTCTAAGTATGATTTTCTTTCCTCTTTGATTAATGCTTCTTCTTATGATGATATGGTTACTCATTTTAAAGCGACGCTTCCTCGCGTTAATAAGAATTATTCAGAGGAAGCAAAAGAAATTAAGGGAAAGTTGGCAGATGCCCTCAAAGCATTAAAACCTTATTTTATTTATGAAAGTGAAGAGAAGATTTGTGAAGAAATTATTTCTACTAAGTCATCTGTTCAAATGATTATTTCTATTTTACAAGAGTTAACAGAACAAGTTAAGATTTGTAAAAGAAAAGAAGAACTTTATACCTTTACTGATATTTTTAAACTTGCTATTTGTTTAGTAGAAAAATACCCTGCTGTTCAAAAAGATATTTCTGAGTCTTTTAATGAGATTATGATTGATGAATATCAAGATAATAATGATTTACAAGAGATTTTTATTGATTTTATCGCTCATGATAATGTTTATATGGTAGGGGATATTAAACAGTCTATTTATAGATTTCGGAATGCAAATCCTAATATTTTTAAATCTAAATATGATCTTTATAGTCATACTAACCAAGGAAAAAAGATAGATTTAAATCGTAACTTTCGATCTCGGAGTGAAGTGCTTGATGATATTAATCTATTATTTAATGATTTAATGGATATTGACATTGGTGGTGCAGATTATCGTACGTCTCATCAGATGATTTTTGGAAATCAAATCTATCATACCAAAGGAGCAAGCTGTGAAAATTATCATTTAGAAATATTAAAATATGAAAAAGATGAGAAAAAAAATATTTCTACAGAAGAGGAAGAAATATTTATTATCTGTCGTGATATTAAAGAAAGAATAGAAAATGGATTTTTAGTTTTTGATAATAAAATGAAAACAGTTCGTCCTATTCAGTACTCTGATATTGTTGTTTTACTAGATAAAAGTAAATATTTTGATTTATATAAAAAGATTTTTGAGTATTTTGGGATACCTCTTTCTGTTTATAAAGATGAGTCATTAAAAAGTGATACGGATATTTTTGTCTTGAATCATATTTTAAAATTAATCTATAAAGTAAAAGAGAAAACTTTTGATACAGCATTTCAATATTCATTTTTATCAGTGGCACGTAGTTATTTATTTCGCTTATCTGATGATGAAATCTTCTCCTATTTTGCTAATCATCGTTTTATGGATTCTGTTATTTATAAGAAGGTTTTGGAATTGTTGCCATTTATAGATGTAGAAAGTCCACTTCGTTTTTATCATAGAATACTTGATACTTTTCAAATAGAAGAAAAGATGATTACTACACAAAATATCAAAGCATCAAGAATTCGACTTGAATACTTTTATAATATGTTAAAAGATTTAGTAAATAAAGGTTATACTATCCGTGATTTTAGTGAATATTTAGATACTTTATATGAAGGGAATTATGATCTTAAGTTTGCACTTAATAAAGAAGAAGAAGATAGTTGTAAGATTATGACTATTCATAAATCTAAGGGTTTAGAATATCCACTTTGTTATTTTGCTTCTTTTACATCCGAATTTAATCTTCGAGAGTTAAATGATCGCTTTTTATATGATGTGGACTATCAAATTGTAATACCATCTTTTATAGATGGAATGAAACCAACTATTTATAAACATCTTTTGAAATCTAAAGTAATCAAAGAAGAAATTGGAGAAAAGATTCGACTTTTATATGTGGCACTTACTAGAAGTAGAGAAAAGATGATTATGGTAATGCCAGAGAAAGAAGCTGTGATAAAAGAAAAGAAATTGCATCGTTCCTTTTATGATATGATGGCTTATGTTTTAGAAAACTTTGATGGTTATATTAGAAAAGTAGCATCTTCTGTAGGAAAAGAATATTTAAAAATGAAAGATGCTAAAAAAATTGATTTTTGTGGGGAAGAAAAAATAGAAGTTCGAGAGATTCATATAGAAGAGGAAGTATTGGAACAGAAAAGGTTTTCGAAAGATACTCTACAATTTATTGATAAAGAAAAACAAGAATTGTTAGATTTTGGAACAAAGGTACATGAAGTATTAGAATTTATTGATTTTAAAAATCCAGATTATCAAGGAATAGATCCTTTTATTGCCATTAAAGTAAAAGCTTTTTTGGAGTCGGACTTGATACAGAAAAATAAGAATAGTAAGTTTTATCATGAATATGAGTTTATAGTAGAAGAAGATAGTATGATTCGACATGGTATTATTGACTTATTCATTGAAAATGAGAAAGAATTTATTATTGTTGATTATAAATTAAAAAATATTGATGATGTTCAATATAGAGAACAGCTAGAAGGATATAGAAATGCTTTAAGACGAAAAACGAATAAAAATATTTCTTGTTATTTATATTCTATTATGGATGAGAAATTTTTTCCTGTTAGATAGGAAAAAATATGATATGATTATTATAGGTGAATCATATATGATAAAAAAGGATAATACTAGAGGACTTTTAAAAAAATATAAGATGGGTGTGTTTGTAGTAATAAGTGTTATTATTATGATTATTGGGCTATCTTATGCATGGTTGCAGATAACATTAAGTGGAACAAAAAAGTTAACCTTTAGTTCTGGAAGTTTAGAGTTAAATTTGGATGATTCTATGGAGGGTGGAATTACCGTTACTAATGCTGTTCCAGTGACGGATGAAGAAGGACTTTCATCTAGTGCTTATACTTTTACACTAGAAAATACAGGAAAACTTGATAGTAGTTATGAGATATATTTGGATGATTTAGAGTTAACGGATGGACAAACTAGAATGAATGATCAATTTATCAAATATCAATTAACAAAAGATGATGAGGTAATTGGTTTTGACCTACTTAGTACCACAGGAGAACATCCAAAGCGTCTTTTTGATAAAGGAGAAATAGCCTCTAGAGAAAAGTATACTTACACTTTAAAAATGTGGATTGATAGTGCTGCTACAAATGAAGTTATGAATACTGTATTTAGAGGCAACTTGCGAGTAGAGGCAATGCAAAGTTCTGGAAGAAAAGGTAAAGTATCGAAAGTATTATTTAAAGAAAGTAATTTAGGAAGTAGGGGTGCTATTGATACAAGTGATGAAGAACAAACCTTTATTACAGGAGAAGAACCTAATAATTATATATGGTATTCAGGAAAACTTTGGAGGGCAGTATCGAAAGATACTAGTGATAACTCTGTGAAACTTATTACACAGTGGAATATGACTTCTATTCCTTATAATACTTCTGATAATATAGTGTTTGAAGGAAGCTATGCTGAAGAGTGGTTAAATGATACTAGTGTAGATGGCTTTCTTGGAAATCTTAGGGAGCCAGAGAAGTTTATTAAGATGGATAGTAGTTGGAATGCAACTGAAACTAATGGTAATTCTAGACCGCAAAATACTACACTGGTAGATGATGCAGTTGGTCTTTTAAATTTATATGAATATAACAAAAGTTATAGTGGAACAACTTATGCATTAGGGTATTTAAATAATGGTTTAAATTGGATAACTTTAACAAAATTTGGTCAAAATTGGTTATATGAGATTGGTGTTCATGGACGTAATACTAATGGTTATCCATATATTTTTTCAGGTATTCGACCAGTGATTAATTTGAAATCTGATGTAGAAATTGTAAGTGGAAATGGTAGTGAGAATAATCCTTATCGATTAAAAGGGGATGATGTATCATCCACATTACTTAATAAACGTTATAGTGGAGAGTATGTGAGGTTTGGAAGTGGAGAGAATAATTTATATCGCATTGTGAGTCATGAACATGGAGGGACTAAGCTTATCAGTGCAGAACCACTAAAAAGTGATTCTAGTTTTATTACTAAAAAATTTAATATAAATAATGCAATGGCTTTATATAATCCTGATGATACATCCTATGAATTAGCTTACTTTCTAAATCATGATTTTCTAGATCCTACTTATGGTTATATTACGGAAACACAAGTTTCTATGATAGAGGAAGGTATGTGGTATTTAGGCAATCTTGATAGTGGTCAAAGTTATAAACTAGCAAAATATACTGATTTTTCTTCTAATACTTTAGTAGAGAATCAGGTAAAGGCAAAGGTGGGGCTTTTGCGAGTGGGAGAGCAGTTTAGTAGTTTAGAGGAAAGATGGGCAAATAAGGGAGAGTCTAGTGATAATGGAAAAACGGCTTCTTATTGGTTATTGACTTATCAAGTAATACAAAATGGTGATTATACATTTTGCATAAAAAATGGTCATGTTCAGGGCTATGATTCTTATTATCAGTATGCTATTCGTCCTAGTGTTCATTTAAAATCTACCATCAAAATCACAGGAGGAGATGGAACGAAAAATAATCCATTTGTGATATCAGAAGGATGATTAAATATCCTTTTTTTTCTTTTTAAAATATGCTATAATGAGCAAAGAAAGAAGGTTTGTTTATGGATAAAACATTTATTTTTGGACACAAAAAACCTGATACTGATTCTGTAACATCTTGTATTGCCCTTTCTTATTTAAAAAATAAGTTAGGAGAAGAGACAGAAGCTCGGGTATTAGGTTCTATTAATAAGGAAACTCAATATGCTCTTTCTTATTTTAAAGTAGAAGAGCCAGAATATTTAAATGATGTTAAACTACAAATGAGAGATGTTAATTATCATAAAGATTTTATGATAGAAGATACAGCACCTATTTATGAAGGATATCAAGAAATGATACAAAAGGGACTTACAGGTCTTCCAGTTGTAGATCATCGTCACCAATTTGTTGGTCTTATTACCATGAAAGATTTATCTCAAATGTTTCTTAATGCTACTAGTAATGAATTAAATACTAGTTATCGTAATTTATTAGAAGTATTAAGTGGTGAAGAAGTTTTAAAATTTGATGAAGAGATAAAAGGAGAATTGCTTGTTGCTGCGTATCGAAGTACAACATTTATTGAAAATGTGAAGCTAGACGCTTCTAAAGTTTTAATTGTTGGGGATCGTCATAGCGTTATTGAATATGCAGTAGAGTCAGGTGTTAAATTAATCATTGTGGCAGGAGCTGGAGAAGTAAAAGAAAAACATATAGAAATTGCTCGCAAAAATCATGTTAATATTATTCGCTCTTCTTATGATACTTATCATATTGCAAAACTTATGCCACTTACTAACTATATTAAGACTAATGTACATAGTTATAATCCTACCAAGTTTGAAGATACAGATTTTATTTCTGATATTTTAGAGATTAATGATAAATTGAAACATACCAATTATCCAGTTGTTAATAAACAGAATGAGTGTTTAGGACTTTTTAAAATTACAGATTTATCTTCTAAAAATCCTAAAAAAGTTATTTTAGTAGATCATAATGAAAAAGCACAGACTGCTGATGGAATTGGAGAAGCAGAAATTTTAGAGATTATCGATCATCATAACTTAGGAAGTATTACTACTAATGCACCTATTAACTTTAGAAACATGGCAGTAGGATCTACTTGTACGATTGTTTATAATCTATTTTTAGAACGTGATATTTTAATACCAAAAGAAATTGCTGGACTTTTACTTTCTGGAATTTTATCTGATACTTTAATTTTAAAATCACCTACTGCAACACAAAAAGATAGAGAAGCAGTAGAAGCATTAAGTGTACTTGCAGGTGTTGATTATCAAAAATACGGAATGGAACTTTTAAAAGCAGGAACATCTTTAGATGGAATGAGTACAGAAGATGTGATTTATAACGATTTTAAAGTCTTTAATACGAATGATAAGACATTTGCAATTGGACAATTCTTTACAATGAATTTTGATGATATTAAAAAAGAGATGGATTCTTATATTCATGCTCTTGATGAAATTGCTGAAGCAAATCATTATGATTTAATTGCTTTATATGTTACTGATATTGTTCAGAATGGTTCTTATATTTTGTATAATAAAAAAGCAAAAAATTTATTAGAAGCTGCATATAATGAGGGTGAGATAGAACAAGGCCATTATTTTGCTGGTTGTGTATCTCGTAAAAAACATGTAGTACCAGTAATTATGGATGTATTTGAATAGGAGAAGAAGATGAAAGATAATTTGATTTTAGTAATCAAGGGGTTCATTATGGGAATTGCTAATATTATTCCTGGCGTTAGTGGAGGAACACTCGCACTTATTCTTGGTATTTATGAAAAATTTATTGGAGCGATTAGCCATTTCTTTTGTAATATCAAAGAAAATATTCGTTTTTTAATACCGATTGCTATTGGAATGGTGCTTGCTATTGTATCTTTGAGTAGAGTAATAGATTATTCTTATAATCACTTTCCCATTCCAACAACGCTTTTCTTTGTGGGACTTGTATTAGGAGGAATACCACTTCTTTTTTCTAAAGTAAAAGGGAAGAGAGAAATGAGACAAGTATCTAGTTATATTATTGCACTTTTTACTTTTGCCTTAGTTATATTTATGGCAACTTCAGAACTTATTTTTGGAGAAGGATTAAAAGTTAGTTTGCAAAATATGAGTGTGGTAGGATATCTTCTCTTATTTTTCGTTGGGGTTGTTGCTGCTGCTACTATGGTGATTCCTGGTGTTAGTGGTTCACTTGTTTTAATGTTACTTGGGTATTATTATCCAGTTATTGGCGTTATCAAAGAGTTTACTAAATTTAAAAATCTAGGTTCTAATATTCTTATACTTGGTGTTTTTGGAGTAGGTGTACTTGTTGGAATTGTACTTATTTCAAAATTAATTGAATTCTTATTTCAAAAGTATGAGGCAAAGACTTATTTTGGAGTATTAGGATTTATTCTAGCTAGTCTTATTGCTATTCCTTTATCTACTTTACTTAATATGACTGTGACATTTGATGTTTTACAAATATTTATTGGTTTTATTTTCTTAGGACTTGGAACAGGAATTAGTTATAAGTTGGGAGGTGAGTAGTATGGAGATCATTGAGACTTTTCTTTTAGGGGTAATTCAGGGAATTGCAGAATTTTTACCGATTTCTTCTAGTGCCCATTTAATTATTTTTCGTGATATTTTTGGAATAGGAGCAGGAATGCCTAAAAATATGGAACTTGCCTTTGATGTGGCGCTTCACTTGGGAACACTTCTTGCCATCTTAGTTTTCTTTTTTAAAGACTTTTGGAATATGTTCATTAAGGGATTTACAAAAGGAGTGAAGGATTCAGAGGGGAAAATTTTGTGGTACTTAGTGGCTGCAACAATTCCTGCTGCTATCGTTGGTGTTTTATTTGAAGAAAAGATAGAAACAGTGATTCGATCTAATTATATTTTAATAGCTCTTGCTTTAATTATTATGGGGATTATCATCTATTATGTTGATAAAGTATGTATACAAGAAAAAGAAATTAAAGATATGAGTTTGAAAGATGCTATTTTAGTTGGCTGCAGTCAGGTTTTTGCTCTTATTCCAGGTTTTTCTAGAAGTGGCACTACTATTACTGCTGCACGTATTTTAAAACTTGATCGTGAGAGTGCGGCTAAATTTTCATTTTTCTTATCTCTTCCTGTTGTGTGTGGAGCGGTATTTTTACAACTTATTAAATCAGGAACGATTCATTTAATTGTAACTAATCTATCTACCTTTTTACTTGGAGTTATTACTTCCTTTGTTATAGGTATGATTTGTATTAAATATTTGTTAAAATATTTAAAGAAACATGATTTTAAAGTGTTTATGATTTATCGTATTATTCTTGCTATCATTGTATTTATTTCTTTCATATTTATTTAAAGAAAACCATAAAGTCTTTTTTTAAAACTTTATGGTTTTTTTTATAATTTTTCTATTTCTGCTTTTGAGAGAGATGTAGATTTTATAATTATTTCTGTATCTACTCCTGCTTCTTTTAAAGATTTTGCAATTTTTCGACTGTTCTCCTTTGCACCTTGTTCTATTCCTTGTTTTATTCCTTGTTCTATTCCATCTTCTCTAGCATGTCTTAGTCTGTGATACTCCATTGCCTCATCATATAGTTCTTTATCATATAGTCCTATAATCTCTTCTTTTTTACTGGTCTCGTTTGATTCTTCAAAATATTCCTTCATCACTTTATTCCCCTCCATTAACTCATCAAGGTAAGTAGAGGATTGTTCGTTAAATACGAGTAGTAATTTCTCTACTTCACTTAAGTTATCTTTATTATAAAACTTCTCTCTAATCTTAGGCAAGTAAAAATAGATGATTCTTATTTTATCAGTTAGTATTTTACCATTTTCATCTCGTAAAAAATATTCTTCTTCACTATTGTTATTTCCTTCAAAAGTAAAATTCGTGATGTTAATCTGTAGAACATTCTGGTAATTATAATCACTTCCTCGAAACATCTTACTTTTATATAAGTCAGCAGCATAAGAGATATTTCTCTCCAAGCCTTCTTTTTCCATATTATTATTTAATTCAACATTATAAATATCTTTTCCAAGTTGACAGACTAAATCTACTGTCTTTTTAGAGTGATGATAGTTTTCTTTATTTAGTTCTTGTTTTACAAAAGTAATATTTTCCATAATCTGTTTCATATCTTTTTTCAAGACAAGAGATAGTAAATAACAAACATATTGTTTACGAGATTCATTATTTAACATCGTTTCGAACATGGTGCTAGAGACTAGTGGAATCCGTTCGCCTTCTTCTAATGTTTTTAATTCATAACAATTCTTTCTACTGATTTTTCTTCCTAATAATGGCTTTTGCATCTATTTCCTCCTTTGTTTTTATCCACCATACATGATTTTATACTCATTGTAAAATGGCACTTTTTATAAATTCAGACCATAAAAAAACTAGAAAAAAGTTTTTCTCTAAACCAATTTCTAGTATTTTAATCTTGATTCATGAAACATTTATATATTTGATAATATTTCGCTCTGTTCTAGATTATACGGGGTGAGTAATTATAATCTGCATATACAGAATCAAAATCAATGCCTGAAGTATTGTCATAAACATTGCTAGATTG
>CAZWXX010000015.1:0-15701 GCA_964637865.1 uncultured Muribaculaceae bacterium
CAATCTAGCAATGTTTATGACAATACTTCAGGCATTGATTTTGATTCTGTATATGTAGATTATAATTACTCACCCCGTATAATCTAGAACAGAGCGTTAAATTTTACTTTTTCTTTCATTTTCTCTCCCCTGTTCTCACTATATTATAAAACTATTTTATAATTATCAAGCATTTTATCACCAAATTAAAAGGCATTATGTTTGCCTTTTGTTTCGCATTATATTACTTATTTACCATTCCATTAAAGTCAACTCCTTTATATATTTTATTCGGATTCTATAATACCATAACCACCATCTTTTCTTTTATACACAACAGCAACTTTTGAGGTTTCCCTATCTTTATACATATAGAACTGATGATTAATTAATTCCATTTGAAGAATTGCTTCTTCTTCATCCATTGGTTTTACTTCTACTTTTTTTCGTTTAATCACTTCTGTTTTTTCTTCCTTTTCATCTTCTATAGCATTAAAATCAAAATCAACTACTGTTTTAGCTTGTTTTGCCATTAGTTTTGTTTTATTTTTTCTAATTTGTCTTTCCAAAACATCTACGGCTTTATCTACTGCTTTATAGAAATCTTCCTGCTTTTCCTCACTTCTTAAAATCACTGATTTTAGAGGAATTGTAATTTCCACAATTTGTTCTTTTCCTCTTACTTTGACTAAAACTGTGCAACGTACATTGGATGCACTTCCTAGATACTTCTCTAACCTTCCTAATTTTTCGTCAATGTATGATTTCATTGACTCTGTGACACTTAGTTTGTCACCACGAATAATCATTTCCACACTATTCGCCTCCTTTAGTATATCGTATCATATGAAGCAAAAAAAAACTACTTATTTTGTAGTAGTAGTTTCTTTTACTAGTTTCACATGATTCGCTTGTAATCCTTTTGATGTCTCAAGTAAAACAAACTCAACATATTGACCCTCAGCTAATGTTTTATACCCATCTTGTTCAATAGCAGAATAGTGTACAAAGATATCTTCGTTTTCTTTGTATTCTATAAAGCCATAACCCTTCTCGTTGTTAAACCATTTAACACGACCAACCAACTTCAGCACCTCACCTTCTTTTAAATCTTTTTTCATCGAGTTATTTTGTATCTGTGTTTTCATTTTACCACTTTTATATTAATCTTAACGAAATTTCTGTTAATTGTATTCTTGTGACCGTTTTTGGTATTTTTTTCCTATATTTCGACAAAAATCGACAAAATAATAGAGAAAAAGAGGGTTGAATTATCGTTTTTTTGAATCCTATTTTTTTTGATATAGTATAAATGGTTCGAGGAGAATGAGGTGATTATTTGAAACAATTATTTTTAAGTAGATCTATGAAGTTTATTACTACTTATAAAAGTTATACTGCGGAAGAAATGGATAAATTGCGGTATGGATTAGAAGGACTTTATTTAACTATCACCAAACTTATTGTTATTGTTACTATTGCTATTATTATTGGGATTTTTAAAGAATTATTTTTATTACTTATATTATTTAATATCATACGATTTCCTGGATTTGGATTTCATGCAAATAAAAGTTATGAATGTTTAATATTTTCTACTGTATTATTTATTGGTCTACCATTATTCATGAAATATTTTTCACAAAATGTAGTAGTGTTAGGTATTATTGGTATTCTTTGTACTATTATCCTTGGAATCTATGCTCCTGCTGATACAGTAAAAAGGCCTTTACCTAATTCTAGAAAAAGAAAGATTAGAAAAATTGCTACAATTTGCATCTCATGTATTTATACAGTACTTGCTGTACTAATTCCCAATACTGATATCAATTATCTATTTATAACTGCACTTGTTTTAGAGTCAATTATGGTTAATCCGTTAACATATAAAATTTTTAAACAGCCTTATAGAAATTATTTGGCTTATCAAACGACTTAAATATTAGCAATAATATTTTAGTAATCTATAAAAAGGAGGTAACAAAATGAAAAAAAGATTAGCAAAAGTTTTTGGTGCTGTTGCATTAATGCTTACTGGCGCTGCATCTATGGGATGTATGTTAATGTTCCTGGATGAACCAGTTGCTCCAAGTAGCTTATGTGATTAAAAAAAATTTACTGAGAAATCAGTAATTTTTTTGAGGTAATATAACTATTTTCTGAATATAATAATCATCAATTATTTTCCGTTCAGCAGTAAACCACTTTTCCCTATTCATTATCTTATTTATTAAATATAATCCTTTTCCATGACCAGTTCCCTTCGTTGTGTAACCCCTTTGGGAAATTTTTTCTATTTTTACTTGATCTTTTTTAAATTTATTTGATATTACTATATTAGTTTTATTATCAATGTTATAAATTTCCAGTGTTAGAACCTTTTTTTTCATTGAGGAAATTTCATCTATAGCATTATCTAAATATACGCCTAATACTTTTGATAATACTTTATTCTCTTCATAAGTCAATTTTTTTAAGTGTTTTGTAACATCTTTGCTAATATCTAAAATAATAGAAATCTTCTTATTTTTGGCCACAATAATTTTATAGTATAATAGACCTTTAATACCACCTTTAGGTATATTTTTTAATTGAGCAGTTACCATCTGATCTTCTGCATTTAAATTATTATTCATATCATTTATATATTTTATAGCATCCTTTTTTTTATTCATCTCAATGTATTGTTTTAAAACTGCAAGTTGATTTTTGTATTCATGATTATTCAGTGATATTTCATCAATACTATCCTCCAATTCTTTAAAATAATCAAACAAACAATCATATTGAATCATCAAATTATTATACTCATTTTTATCTTTAAAAAAAATAATGATGATAATTACATATGTTACTATAATTAATACATTTATTAAATATTGTTCACTCCAGTGATAATTGACACTAATATTATAAAAAACATAACAAATAACAATCAAAGATAATGTAAATAAAAATATTGTTGAAACTTTGCTTCTTTCATTTAAATTAGAAATAAAATTTCTGAGTTTACTTTTTATAGGTTTGATATTAATTATTGCTAATGTAATTCCACATATAACAATATTACAAAGTAATATATAATACCATATTCCTCTTGCTTGTGTTGCTGTTGCAAAATTTATAAAACATAAACTCCATACTAAATCTGCACTTGAAATTATCGCCATTGTAATTAAAAGAGTTATTGTGATTTTGTATATACTTTGTTTTGATAAAATTTTAAATGCTATAATATTTAACACTACCTTTAAAATATTGCTTTCTCCACTATATCTTTCATGATATGAAAAATAAGTAATTGTTGATAATAGTATTAATAGTAAAATCTTTCGACTTCTAGTTAATTTATAATCTTCTAATATTTCATGCATTGCATTCATTAGTGTCAAAGCACAAATAACTGCACATACTATTTTTACAGCAATATTCATCATATTTTTTGACTCCTTTTAAAGCACTTTGAAAAAAATATTTTTTTAATAATTTGTTCTAACACGTATCATCAACTCCTTCTTTTTATCTCTAGCGATAAGATTTGTATAAGTTCCATCTTTGAATACTAATTTATTCTTTGATGCATCGTAACTTTCTATTTGATCAATATTTACAATTAAGCTTCTATGAATTTTCATAAATCTCTTATCTAGTAATTTCAGTACGGAGTTTAGACTTCCTGCAATCGTTTTATTTCCATAAGTGGTATGAATAATACATCTTTTACTATCTTGTTCTTTCTCAATACTGATAATATGACGGAAATCTATCTTATGACAAATATGATTATATTCATATGATAGACTTTTCTCTCTTTTATCATAATTACTCATCACTCTATTTAAGTCTTGTCTTAATACTTTCTCACAACCATTTAATTTATTTACAAAATCAAATAAGGCTAATCTTGTTCCTAGTGCTTCATATTTATACTCTTCATGCGAAGTTACAATAATGATAATAGATACCCAATCATCATATTTTTCTCTAATAATTCTAGCAGCATCTAGTCCTGTTCCTTGATTCGTTACTAAATCTAAAAAGTAAACTTTAAAACCAATTTCTTCTTTCACAATATTTTCAAAATCTTTGTCGTAACATTCAAAATAATGAATTTTGTAATCTATTTCGTAGTTCATCATAAAATTATCAATTGTTGTTTTCATAATTGCTGAAAATTGGTGATTGTCTTCACAAATAATAAAATTTAGCATAGTATCACCACCTTTTCTATTTTTCTTTATTTTACCATAATTTTCCATTTCATCAAAGATGATTAACAAAAAAGCAACTCTACTTTTTAGATGTTGCTTTTTTTCTTTTTTTATCTTTTCTTGATGTTTTTTCATGTAATTTATCTTTTACTTTTTTTGTTATTTTGGGACTTTTATCTGAAATAATACTTGTATGAAATACAAACCAAAATACAATAATTAGCAAGATTATATATATGATTTTACCTATCACAGGATCTTTTAATTGATATAGAATAGATGCTGCTGCAAATAAAATATTAATAAAATATATAATTAAAACTGTAGTTCGTTGAGAGAAGTTCATTCCTAATAGTTGGTGGTGAAGATGTTCTTTATCTGGAGAAAAGATGGGTTGTCTTTTTAACATTCGTCGAATTATGGCAAAAGCGGTATCTAGTATTGGAATCGCAAGGACTAGAAGTGGAACAAAGAAAGAGGTTAGCGCTGGTCCTTTAAACTCTAAAAGAGCAATTACTGCTATAATGAATCCTTCAAATTGAGTACAGTCTCCTGCAAAAATAGTTGCTGGATAAAAATTATGTAATAAAAAGCCAAGAGTTGAACCTAACATAATAAAGGTAAGCATCATAACCAAACTTCCACTTCTTGCTTGATAAAAACCAATAATTCCAATTGTTAGATAAAAGATAGAACAAATACCACCGCTTAGACCATCTAGTCCATCTATCAGGTTAATAATATTACAACAAGCGACAATAAATAAAATAGTTAATGGGTAGGACCAGAATCCAAAATCTATAGAAAATCCTAAAGCAGTTACATTATTTAATAAAATTCCTCCATAAAAGACAATTACTGATGCCGCGACCAATTGTCCCAGAAATTTATAGGATGCTCGAATAGAATGAATATCATCGATAATTCCTACTAATACAATTATAAAACTACCAATTAAAATAGAATTCATTTGTAAGCTTTGATCTCCAAACAACATATAACCAAATAAGAAACCTAAAAAAATTCCAACAGCGCCTAGTTTAGGTACTTCTTTTTTATGGATATGTCTATTTCCTTCATCACTTCTAGGTTTATCCATTGCATCAATATGTCTTGCAATTTTTTTCATTAAGGGTTGAATTAATGCTGAGAAAATAAAGGTTACTAGTACAATTTTTACAGCACTTAGTATATCTTGATTCATCACTCTACCTCTTTTCTATCTAAATTATAAACAATATTTTTGTAATTAGCAAATAAAAAAGCCGATTTTTATCGGTCCATTCCTAAGCGAGTAATATTATCTAATAGTACTCCTGTTCCTTCTGCTACACAAGTTAGTGGTGAATCTGCAATAAATACAGGAACTTCTAATTCTTTTGTTAATAATTCTGGTAATCCTTGTAACATTGCCCCTCCTCCAGTTAATACAATACCTTTATGAACAATATCTGCAGATAGTTCAGGTGGGGTTTGTTCTAATACATTCGTTGTTGCTTTAATAATCTTATATATACTTTCATGAAGAGACTCTTCTATTTCGGGTTGGGTAATTGTGATGGTATGAGGAAGTCCTGTAATTAGATTTCTTCCTCGTACTTCCATACTTTCTTTTTTATTAGGATCAAATATGTTACCAAAATTAATTTTTATATCTTCTGCTGTTCTATCTCCTATTAGTAATTTATATTTTTCTTTAATATATTTAATAATGTCTTGATCAAAAACATTTCCTGCTACTCGTACTGAAGTTGAAGTTACAATATCATCTAGGGATAATACAGCAATATCTGTCGTACCTCCTCCAATATCAATTACCATGTTGGCACTTGGTTTTGAGATATCCATTCCGGCTCCAATAGCTGCTACTTTTGGTTCTTCTTCAATATAAACTCTTCTAGCTCCTGTTCGCTCTGCTGCTTCTTTAATCGCATTTTTTTCTACTGGTGTTACATTTGTTGGACAACAAATTAATATGCGTGGTCTAGAGAAGAGAGAACTTGCTTTTATTTTTTTGATAAAGGTATTTAGCATAATTTCCGTAATTTCAAAATCAGCAATAACACCATCTTTCATTGGTTTAATTGCTTTTACTTTTCCGGGAGTTCTTCCTAACATCTCATTTGCTTCATGACCTACTGCAATTACTTTTTTTGAATCTGTATCAATGGCTACAATACTAGGTTCATTTAAAACAATACCTTGTCCTTTTATATAAATTAATACATTAGCTGTTCCTAAATCAATTCCAATATCTTTTGCTAACACTTTTATCACTTCCTTTTCTTAGACATTATTATTTTACCATAAAATTTCTATTTTATTTGATTTTTTTTATATTTTTTCTTAGTTGATTCTCCCCCACGCAAATGTCTTGTCTTAATATGATCCATAAATACTTTTTGAACTTCTTCATAGAGTGTCTTATCTATTGTTTTTAGACGTAGGTGCATATCTTTATGAATTGTACTTTTACCAATATTTAATTCTTCTGCTAAGCATCTTAATGTCTTTTTCGTTTTAATAATCATTTGGGCTTCACCAAGTGTTCTTTCTACTAGTTTTTTTTCCATACGTTCCTTCTTTCTAATAAAGTATATATAGAAACTTGGAAAATATGAAAAAAAGAAGGGTTAACTTCTTTTTATTCTTGATTTGTAGAAATATCTTTATCAATATATTCTTCTGGATTTACAATTGTTCCTTTTAGATGCATTTCAAAGTGTAGATGATTACCTAGGTCTTTATCGATTTCATTGCTACCACTTTTTCCTATTATTTGTCCTTGTGTTATTACATCACCTTTTTTTACGCTTACTTCTGATAGACTTTGATATACAGTAATATACTCATTATCATGTTTAATTTCTATTGTTTTGCCTAATAAATCATCTTCTGTTACTTTGGTTACGGTTCCATTTAGTACAGAAACAACATCGAAAATATCTTGTGATTTATAATCAAGTCCTGAGTTTTGAATGTATGTATTGTCATGTCTTGTTAGCGATTTTTCTTGATTTGCTGCTTCTCCTTTGTAATCATAATAGTATTTTCCTATTTCAACTGTCTCACTTGTAAATGGTTTGATAATTTTTGTTGTTTCGTTAATTACTGGGACATCTTGATTTAGAATAATACTAGATACATAATTGTAGTCAGGATTTACTTTTGTTTTTTTCATGTTTTTAGCAACAAAGTATGTTCCGATTGTTAGTCCTACTACAAAGATTACATACACACTTGGTAAAACATAGGGTTTTAACTTCAACTTTTTCTTCATAATTTCACCTCATTAAAAGTTTGTACCAAAATGAGGAATTTATTCATAATTTATAAAATTTTTGAACATTCGAAAAAGTCCATAATAAAATTTGTAATGAGATAAATCATAGCAAGTCCTAATAAAAAATAAAATATTCTTGCTTGATAAATTTTATTTTTTTTAAAAATCCCATTAATATTTATGGAATCCATTGACCATATTACTAATATTGTTACAAAAAAATAAACAAAGAATTTAATGCTCATTTTCATACCTCGTTATTTTATCTACTCTTCTTTGATGTCTTTCATCATTGATTACTTCAGCGTTTAAAAAGGCATCTATATATTTTTTTATATTTTCCATACTATCTGTATAGTTAAATGTCATTACATTAGCACCATTATCATTTCTACTTAAAATAGCATCTTCTTCTGAGTTTATTTTTGCACAACGAATCCCTTTTACTTTATTTGCTGCAATAGACATTCCAATTCCAGTTCGACATACTAGTATTCCTATTTCTACTTCTTTTAGCACTACTTTTTCACAAACTTTAAATGCAAAATCAGGATAATCATCTGTTGCTGTATTTTCTTTACTATAGTCTATTACTGTGTAATTTTTACTTTTTAAATATTCTATTATTTCTTTTTTGTATTTCACTCCTCTGTGATCACTGGCAATTCCTATTTTCATATGTTTCTCCTTTTCATTTGGTATTTGTCGTTAGTATACCACAAATTTAGCAAAAGAAAAACTGCATTATGCAGCTTCATTTTGATCAAATCCATATTTCTTATTGAATTTATCTACGCGACCAGCACGTGACTTTCTACTTTGTTGTCCAGTATAGAATGGATGACATTTTGAACAAACTTCAACATTAATCTCATCTTTGTTAGATTTTGCTTTGAATGTTTCTCCACAGGCACAAGTAATTGTGCAATCTTTATAATCTGGATGAATTCCTTTTTTCATTTGATTCACTCCTTCCGCCATGGCTAGTTGCCATAGTAATTAAATGCATTGTTAATATAACAAATTTTTTTTGTTTTGGCAAGAACTTTTAAATAACTTTATTAATATTAATATTTGATATTGGACAATATTTTTTGATATATATATTCGTAACCTTCTATAGATGGATGAATATCAAATGGATTAGGTAAATATTTTTCTATTGGAAAATCTTGATATAAACTAATATAAGTTACTTCTTTTTTATTACATATTTTTTGATATTTGATATCTAATTTTTCAAATAGGAGGCGGAACTTTTCTTCTTTCGGATATAAATTATAATAACCTACCAATATTATTTTTTTATTGTATTTTTGTATTTCTGTTAATAATTCTTCTAAGTTTTCGGCAATCCCTGTGATAATTTCTCTTTCTTTTTTTTCAAGAAGAACTTCACTATATTGATTTATCTGACTCATTAAATCATTTGCTCCTATGGATAGAGTTATGATATCTGCTTCACGGAGACTACTTTTTAGACCAATACTTCTTTCATTGATATATACTTTTTTATTTAATAAAATATCTTGATAAATATCCCTTATTCTAGCATCTATATTGGCAAATTTTTTTGTATATAGTTTTAGTTGATAATTTCTATCTAAATAGTTTGCTAAATAATCACTATATCCGTATGCAACTTCTCCATAAGGATTTTCTCCTAAGGCAAAGGAGTCTCCTAAGGCTACATAAGTAATATGATTGGGTGGTGTAAAGGTATATATTAAATAGATGAAAAGAACAGTAAGCATTGTAAAAATTAGTTTTAGATGTTTCATTTTGGCCTCCAAAAAAGAGAGTATATGAAATTATATTTCTTTACTCTCTATTTTAGCACCGACACTAGTTAGTTTTTCTACAATTTGTTCATATCCCCGTAAGATATGTTCTACATTAGTAATCGTTGTTTTTCCACTGGCAATGAGTCCTGCTGATACCATTGCTGCTCCTGCTCTTAAATCTGTGGCTTTTACTCTTGTTCCTATTAATTCTGTTGGTCCTAGAATGGTGGCACTTTGTCCTTTTAAGGAAATATCTGCTCCCATTGCTTGTAAATATGGTAAGTGCATAAATCTGTTTTCCCAAATAGTTTCTGTTACTTTGCTTTTTCCACTACATTGTGTTAAGAGTACTGTAAATGGCTGTTGTAAGTCCGTTGGGAAGCCTGGATAAACTAGTGTTTTAATATTTGTTGGTTTATAATTTTCCTTTTTATTTATAATGATATAATCTACTCCTACATCTAAATCTGCCCCTATTTCTTGTAGTTTTGAAATAAGGGAGTCTAGATGTTCTGGGATAATGTTATCAATTTTTAGATTTTTTCCACATAGTGCACCAATAATTAAGTAGGTTCCTGCTTCGATTCTATCTGGTATTACTTCATGGAAACAACCGTGTAATTCTTTTACTCCTGTTATTTTAATTGTGGATGTTCCTGCTCCTGTTATTTTTGCTCCCATATTATTTAAAAGTGTAGCAACATTTACGATTTCTGGTTCTTTTGCAGCATTTTCAATTTGTGTTATTCCTTCTGCTTTTACTGCTGCTAACATGATATTAATAGTAGCACCAACACTTGCTATATCTAAGTATATGTTTGTTCCTATTAACCTTTCTGCTTCTACAGTGTATTTATTTTTATCATTTGTAACATGAGCACCTAGAGCTTCAAACCCTTTTAAATGTAAATCAATGGGACGTTCTCCGATAGCACAGCCTCCTGGGAAATACATAGTTACTTTTTTATATTTTCCAAGTAGGGCTCCCATAAAATAGTAAGATGCTCTTAGTTTTTTGGCAAGGTCTTCCGGAATTTCTTTGTTACTAATTGATTTTGGGTCTATTACAATGCTTTCGCTTGCTCGTTTTACTTTTGCTCCAAGGGATTTTAAAATTTCTGTTAAGGAATCAATATCTGTAATATCTGGTACATTACAAATTGTTACATCATCATCTGCTAAGAGAGCGGCAGGAATTAGAGCAACAGCACTATTTTTGGCACCACTGACCCGAAGAGAACCAGTAAGTTCTTGTTCTCCAATAATTTCTAATACTTTCATAATTTATCCTCCACTATTGTCACTATATTTTATTAGAAAGTTCTATTTTGTTTCCTATTAACCCCTTTTTGTTTTGAATAATATTACTATTTCTTCTATCCTTTGCTTTATACTTTTCTCTCCACTGCCAATTACTTTTCGTGGATCATACACTTTTTCATCTTTGATTAAAAACTCTCTTACTGCTTTTGACCAAACTGCTTGCAAATCTGTATTAATATTAATCTTGGCAATTCCACACTCTATTGCTTTTTCTATATCATAGTTAGGAATTCCAGTTCCACCGTGTAATACTAGAGGAATCGGTAATGTATCGTTAATTGTTTTCATTGTCTCAAAGTCCAGGTTTGGTTCTCCTTGATAAAAGCCATGAACACTACCTAACGCTGGGGCAATGGAATCAATTCCTGTACTATTATAAAGGGTAATGCAGTCTTCTAGTGTCGCATTTAGAGAAGTTCCTGTAATATTATCCTCACTTCCACCAATATGTCCCACTTCTGCTTCTACACTTACTCCTTTTTGATGAGCATATTCTACTACTTGTTTGGTAATATTAATATTTTCGTCTAATGGATACCTGGAAGCATCAATCATAACAGAAGTAAAGCCTGCGTCTATTGCTTTTAGACAAGAATCTATGCTAGAACCATGATCTAAATGAATTGCGACAGGAACTTTTATTTCTAAGTCCTTTATTAAGCCTGTTACAATCGATACTACTGTGTGATAACCACCAATATATTTAATGGCACCTTCACTTACTCCTAGTATTACTGGAATTTTTAGTTCTTCACTTTTTTCTAAAATATATTTTGTCCATTCTAAGTTATTTATATTAAAATGTGGAATTGCATAATGATTCTTTTTTGCATCCTGCAACATTTCTTTTGTATTTACTAACATATCTTTATCACCTTTAATATTAATATAGACAAATTCACATATATTGTCAAGAAAATCAAGGCATTTAAGATGCCAAACAAAAAAGAAAAGGATTCTTTTCTCAGATTATTTACATTTACTTTGCTATTATAAAGGACTGTTTTTTTGTATTTTATTTTGTGTTCTTTTTAACACTTTAGTAAAAGATTCTTGTTGTGACTGTTTTCTTCTTTGTTCTTCTTGATCTTTGGTGTTTTTTGAAGATTCCATTGGGTATATAGGATTCACTCTGTAATCACTGCCTATCTTATAAAAATTCATTTTCTCTCCTTCTGCATTTGACACACAATTTAAAAATCTTTTTCAGTAATGCCGCATGTTCTTGCAGAAAGTTTTCTAATTTATATGCTTCTATACTTTTAATAGTATATACTCTGGTAGGAAGCAAAATATTCTTGTTTTTTTAGCCTAGTATTCTATTTTCTTCAGTATATCATGCTTTTCTTTTGATAGAAATAAAAATACAGGCATTTACAAAGAAACGTCTGTATTATTATGGTATGTAGTCTTGTTCTTTAAGACTGCATTATAATATTTTTTTCCTAAAAGATAGGAAAATGCATATTCTTTTTTCATCTACATCACCAGTATTAGTATGTACTCATTTTTTTAATTTATGTTGCTATAAAGTATTTTAGAGAAAGAATCATTAAGATAATTGCTCCTGCAATGGTTGCTTTATCACTATATCTTTTACTTACTAAACATCCTAGTTTTAATCCTAAATAGGTAAATATGGCACTGATCATACTAAAGACAAGTCCTGCTAATATAATGTTTTCGTGACCTAGGCTCAAAACGATTCCGACTGAGAAACTGTCTAGGCTTACGGTGAATGCAAAGAAGAAAAGATGGTAGAGTTTACTTAGTGACATTACTTTTTCCTCTTCTTTTAAGGAGGAGAGCATTTCTAAGGCAATGATTAGAAAGACACTTCCTGCAATAAAATTTGCTTTATCCACAAAAACTGTTAATAAGTTTATTCCAATTAAACTTCCAATATAGGGCATTAAAAAGTGAAAGAGTCCAACTAAAATACTTAATACAATTGTCTTTTTCTTGCCAATTTGATTCATTCCATAAATGACTGCTAAAGAAAAAGCATCTACACTGAGTCCTATTGCCATAAAAATATATAAAATGAGTTTTTCCACAGTATCACCTTATATAGTTTATTACATAGCACTAGTGAAAATACTTATTCACCATTTCTTTTACAAAAGATTTATATTCTACTTTATCCTTTTCTTGTCCTTCTTCTGCTTCTAGTAAGCAAAGGGGGGGAAACAAGACACACCAGAAGTTTTTTCCTTCTCCTTTTCCAAGAGTTACCACTAGGGATTCATACATTCCTTCTTCATAGATGACACCTTTATATTTTTTCTCTGGGAAGTAGTGTTTTCCATAATCGATTTCAAATGTTTCATCACTTTTATTTTGGGAAAGTGTTTTTTCTATATTCGCCTGAAACTCTGGTAATTTAGTTTGAAGTGTTTTTCTTGAATCATTTAGTGTTGTTGCTGTTAGCATTGTTTCTCTTAGTTCTTGTTGTAAGCTTTTTGCTACTTTTTTCTTAATTGCCTGGTCTTGTTCTTGATTGCTACTTGCAATTACTCGAAAGCGGATGGCATCTTTGGGTATTAATACAACCTCTTCCTTGCTTCCTAATGCTCCTAACATTGCTACTGCTAAAATGATTAACACAACTGTTTTTTTCATATTATCACCCTTTACTTTCATAATGAGTGATTGAGCATTATTTTATACATATTTTTTATTTTATTTTTTTCCGTCAAAAAAAGTGAATAACATTATACTGCTATTCACTAGATAATTTCATTTTATCTATTTTTTGTTTTCACCAGTACATCACTTGATAGAGTATTGTCGCCAGAACTTATAGGACAACCTCCTCCACACTTTTCTAATATATCACATTTTTTGCAATTATCATCTAAATATTCTTTACTTCTAAATTTAATTAATGTTGGCGAATTCTCCCATATTTCACTTAGTGGAGTTTCTAAAACATTACCTAATAAATTTTCTCCACAATGATCTGCTACTGCACATCTTGTAATATTTCCATTCATATCTAAGGATGCTGTGTGGTATCCCCAATCACATTTTTCTAAATATTTGTGATACTCTTCTGGAATTAGGCAAAGCGGAAAGGCGTCTACCATTGTAGATTCTACGCCTAGTTCTTTATTTATTTTGTCAATTTGTTCAAATGCTGTTGCTAAACGCTCTTGTATTACAGAAAAGCCTTTTTTATCTTCTGCTCTTCCATATAAACCTACTCTTTGAATTAAAACATAATCAGGATTTAATCCTTGTTCTAATAAACTCTCTATTGTTGCATACAACTGATTATAGTTATGATTCATTACATTTAATACTGCTCCAAGTTGTTGGTCTTTCGTTCTTACTTTATCGTATCTCTTTAAATTTGAGACCATTTCTTGATAAGAGTTCGGTGAAGCGTTAAATCTATTATGCTCTTCTGCAGTTGGTGCGTGAAAAGTCCCTTCTAATGAGGTCACATAAGGTGCAATATTTTCCACTTGAGAATTTTTATATTTATGCGTATTAGAAAGAATTGGTACATCTAATCCTAACTCATATAAATATTCAACTAATTCTTGAATGTGAGAATATTCTGCTGGGTCTCCTCCTACTAAATTCACTTCTTTTACGTTTGCATTTTTTAGTTCATCGACTATGGCTTTCAAAACTTCAATATTTCCTTCATGCTTTACTGCATCTTTCTTAGCATAATAGCACATTGGACACTTTCCAGAGCATTCATCCGTAATGTGTAATGCAACGGAATTTAATTGATATGTCATTATATCTCCCCCTAAATTGGTCTAGATTATATCATATTTTTGCTTATATGTCAAAATTCAAACTTTGCTAATTCATTTCCATCTGAATCTAGGATTGTTGAAGTAGCATTGCTAATATATAATGCTTGGAAATCTGGGTTATCTAGGGTGTATCCTGCTTCTTCTGCCCAATCAAATTCTTCTATAATTGCTTTTTTAGCATCAATATTATCACTGTCATCTACTAATTCACAATTAATACGAATCCATTCATTTTCATCATATGCAACAATACATACATGGTTATTTTCAGCGATTTGTTTGGATACATTTTTTTGCTTATTTGTAAGCATATAAATCTTATCATCAAATAAAACTGGATCACCAAAAGGTCTGCAACTTGGTTTATCTCCATTGATAGTTGCAACATAATTTACTTGAGTTTTTAATTTTAAAAATTCATAAGTTTCTTTCATTTTCTCCCTCTTTTCTTAAGTATTATATTATTTATATATCACATTTTGATTATTTTCGTTATCTTCTATTCTTTTGATGTTGTTATCATTACATAGTATTTCTAGTTGTCTTATTGCTGTTTTATTTAGCACATCTAGCCTTTTCTGTTGTGATATTCCTTGATGAATCATTTCTGCATTGATTACTTCTAAATTACTTAAAACTACTAGTTGTAAAATACTCGTGTAATCTCTTATATTTCCTTTCGCATCTGGATTTTCCTTTTTCCATTCTTTTGCAGTTTTTCCAAACAATGCCACATTTAAGACATCGGCTTCATTACTATAACAAAACTTTCTTTGCTCCTCTGTTAATGTTGGATATATATTTTCTTTTATAGAATCTGTATGAATGCGATAATTTGTTTTTGATAAACTTCTTCTAACATCCCACTCTATTCTTTCTTGATATGCTTCATTTGTCTTTAATCTTTCAAACTCTTTGATTAAATATAGTTTGAAACTAGTATCTATCCAAGATGCAAACTCTAATGCAATATCTGGATGTGCAAATGTACCTTTACTATATCTTCCTCCTCCAGCAATGATTCCAATTGCATTCGTTCTTTTTACCCACTGTCTTGGTGTCATAGTAAAGCAGTTATAACCTACTTCATTACTTTTAATTCGGCTAAATTCCGCCGAATTAAATTCTTTATTAAATAATTGCTCCCATAATGAATAAAAATCAAATGCATTTTTGTTTGACATCCACTTTTTTATTACATCGTTTGGAAACTCAGGATTTTTGTAACGCGCTAAGTCTGTTAAGGAAATATAATCAATTCCATTCACTTTCATAATACCAATTAAATTGTCTTTTACTTTTAGTTCTACTGCCAGTTTTTCCATATAAACACTCCTCTATATTA
>CAZWXX010000016.1:0-14841 GCA_964637865.1 uncultured Muribaculaceae bacterium
GTAGTTTATTTATTATTATCGAATGGGTAAAATGGCACATTTAATCATTCATATTTCAGTACCTTAAATGGTACATTTAGTCATTCACGGCATTGTGTTCGACACTTTTTTGCGTGGAATGAAATACTAAATTTACCACTTTTTTAATAGTATATAATAACTTTTATATACTATTTGGGTCCATTTACTCATTCAATGTCCTTATATTACAACATTTTTTTGTTTTGGTCAATTTAACTTTTCATTTGAGCAAATTACAAAATTATTTTTTTCCTGCTATTTCCCAACAAGCTCTCCAGTCTCCTACTTCTACATCTTTATCATTTGCAGTGCCTGAAATAATAGACATTAATACTGTTACTAATGTTACAACAAAGAAAATAGCAACTGCATATATACAACGTTTTACTAGTCTTGATTGTGCTGCTTTTACTTCTTTATCATCACTAGATATTACTGCTTTTCCTAAATCAATTGTACCTAAAACAATTAGAAGTAGTGGTATCCCTATTTGTACAATAGGAAAAACACCTAAACGTATAATTCTTATAATTGGGGTTAAACCACGGCAAGCATCATCATAATTTGCTCCTATTTGAAATAAATCTAACATTTTATAACCTCTCTTTCGCTATTTACATCATACACTATTTATTAGAAGTTTGTCAATCTTTTTAAATTTTAAATAAGCCTAATATTTTTCCTTCTTCTTTTTCTTCTTTTGGTTTTGCTACTAATCCTATTCTTGATAAGAAGTCTGTTAATACGTTATTTTTCTTTCTTTCATCTAATGGTGGTATATTATAAAATACCTTTGCTTTTGCCTCATATTCAAAGTCAACAATATCTTTGTTTGTTAATAAACTTTTGTTTAATACTATTCGTTTTCCTCGTAAATTATGAAAGGCATTACGATTTCTTCTCATTAGTTTATTTAATTTAATAGAACTTGGTTCTACTAGATATAATACATCTCCACATGCGGATTCATCTTGACAGTCATTTAAATCAACTAATATGACACTAGCATCTTTTATTTTAATAATTTCTCCCATTAAGCCACTGGTTGTAGTAGAGACTACATTTTTTATGTTAAAGTAAGATAGATCATGACGATTTACTTCTATGGCATAGACGTTGTTTTCTCCATATACTAGGTCTAGCTCCTTTTTTAGCATATAGATTAGGGTTGTTGATCCTGCATGATCTGTTACATTACGGATTCCAATAATGTGGTTTCCTGCCATTACTTTATCGCTTACTGCATCTGTTAGCTCATTTAATTGTTGAATATGAGCGACATCTTTATAACTATTTGGGTGATCTAATAAGTATTTTACTCCATCCATATTGGTAGTAAAATTATAGATTCCCATAGAAATAATTTTCGTTAAAAAAGAAGAAGATGAAGTAACTTCATCATTTGGTAATAAAAATATTAGTTTTTCAATATCTAACCCTAATGACAGTTTTTGAATATTGGAAACATCTGTATAATTTTTTATTGCTGTTAGATCGATAATCATTCTTCCAAAGAAGAAATTTTTAAACATATCCACAATTTCATCTGCTTCAAATTGTCCAGATACGCTTTTGATTACATCGATATCTAACATTGCTAATGCTTCTTTTTGCTCATTGGCAACAATTACATTCATTTCTTCACCTTCTAACGTTATTTATATGTGGTTACAGTACTACTAGATCCTTTTACTGTAAAAAAAGGAATGCGCGATAAAACCCATTTCATAATAGGAATATCGATACTTACAAAAGTAGTAACTTCTGCATATTTTTTACTAAGTAAAGTGCTAGAATTTTCGGTGTCACATACTTCTTTAATGCAAAAACCATTTTGGCACTCACACTTTCCACATACTTTGCTAGCATCACTACCAGTAGTACTACCACCAGTTGAACTACCAATTTCTGCACATTCTGCATTTTTAACATTTACATATTCTTGTGCTGGATTGTATCCTATTTGTTTGAAATAAGTATTAATTTTTTCTTGTGCCCTGTCATTTTTTAAATTCCCTTCATAGGCTTCATAAACATCAATTACTTTATTCTTGGCACGAAAGGCTTTACTATAGTTTACTGAAAAAGCTAAATAACCGCTTACTAATACCAAGAAGAATATAATAATTTGAAAAGTAAAAGTTCCACCAATTGCATCACGCATTTACTTCACCTCACATTGTTTTAGCATTTATAACTATTTTAACCACCAGCTTCAGTTCCGCCAGCTCCACCAGTTGTACTTCCAGGACCTAAATCCGAAACACTGGTATCTCCTGTTGTACTGGCTTGTTCTCCAAATCCACTAGCGATTTTGTTTTTTACAAGTGGCATTATTGCTGTGAAAATTCCTAAAACTAAACCTATGGCAACAATTGTAATAACTGTTAAACTTAATTCTCCTGATGCTGCTTTCATTTATTTATCCCTCCTTTCTTTTTTTATTTTTCTTACTCTTTTAGTATATCAATTTCTTGATCTTTTTACAATACAGATTTGTCTACTTTACATTAAAATTGGAACATATTCATCATGGAAAGTACGATAATTAACATTACTCCCAAACCTGACACTACTAGCATAACCATTGTTTGATTTTCCATGTGATTTAGTCGCTCTTTATATTTTGTTTCCCGGGCTTTATTTTGAAGATTAGAAACAGTTTTTGAAAACATCATTAATCGTTCTTGCTTTTTTTCTTGTGATCCTAAACCTAAACGATATAAAAGTCTCATCATACGCATAGAGTCACGTACTGGATATAGGTTTGCAAAATCCATATAAGGATCAATGCTTGAGTCTCCTGAATTGATTTTTTCTACCATTTGTCTTAATCCTGGTTTGAAAATATCAGGAGCATCATCAATTGATTTGGCAATTGCTACAGGAACTGTATAATGTTGAACTAGAATTTCTAAACTCTTTAAATAGTATGGCAACATTATATCAATTTCATGCAAATGTTTTTTATAAAAACTTTTTAAACTAAGATATTGATTTTTATATAAGAAAATAGCTATTACTAATGAAAAGACGATATTTAATAACAGTTTACCAAAATCAAAACTAGCTGCACCTCCTGTTGTATTAATCATAAAAAATGCTACTACAAAGGTTACTGCTGCTACTGTCATACGTTGTTGTGCTAATTTTTTGATATCAACATCTTCTCCATATTTGGCATAAACTAGGAATTCATAATCATCTTCTACTAATTTTGAAGTAAAAGGTTCAATATCAGCAATAAATTTTTCTTTATCAATTGTTTTATTATAAAATAGTATTGCCAAAATCATGGCACCAATAATAATTATTTCCATTATTCAGCACCTACATTCTCGTTGTAATATTTTTCTCCTTTTAGAAGAAACCAACTATTAAAAATTAGAATCCCGTGTAATAATATTTGTACATACCAAGTTCCTAATAAAGCAATATATGACTCTTTTCCCAATAAATATTGTACAAGCATCACCATAACATAAAGTCCTACACCAAACTGTAAAAATGATTTATGGAATGTTGCACGTTCCATTCTATCTCGATATACACTTTCTACAAGCATATCGATATCTAGTTGCATATTATCAAGTGAGTCCATATAGTTTTGAGCACCCTCTTTTGTAATTTGTAAAAACAATTGATGCATATTTTTTACTATATAATATGGATAGATATTTGCCATATATTCTAATGATTCATCAATGGTACCATTTTGATAAGCTAGCTCTATCATACGGTCTACATCTTTTGCTACTGGATCTTCTAAAATTCCTGAGGCTCTAACACCTTCTAGTGCTTTTACAAAAGATTGGGTTGTGGCAAATTCCATAATTGTATTGGTTGTATATACCTGAACTTGTTCAAAAATAAATTCACTATATATTCTTTTACATCTTAAAAAAGATAAATATGGTACTACTGCTATTGCTGCTATTACATAGACAATACTTATTATTAAATTATAGAAGTATAAATAGGAAATAACTGCTGCAAATCCACCAAACATTGCAATTTGTATTGTATATTGTCTCATGGTGTATTCGCGACCTAATTCTTTTGTTTTTTCTCTTACTTTTTTAAATGAATATGGGGCAAATCGTTCATAGACACCTTGTACTTGTTCTGTTATAAAGTGTCCAACATTTTGTCCTTTATAATTACGATATAGAAGCACTACTATCGCAATTAATAGTAATAAGAATAATACCATTACACATTACCTCCTATCGTTCCAGGATTTTGTCCTGGTGCATTATTAGTTGCTTGAGGTATTACAACAGGTGTTTGTGGTGTTTGCGTACTTACTACTCCAGAGTTTGGTTGTGGAGCAGTTGCTTGTACTGATTGGGCTATTACTTGTGGTGTTACTGGAGTTACTGCAACTTGTGCTGGTTGTGGTGCCTGTGTGATTTGTGGAGTTAGTGGCGGTGTAGCATTTTGCATTACTTGTTGTTCCACTTTTTTCACTTCTGTTACTGGCACTACATTTTTTCCATTTTCTGGTAATTTATTTGTTTCTGTATTCAAAGGTGTTGGGGTTACATTTGGCTTTATTGCTGGTTGTTCATTCTTTTCCTCTTCTTTTTCTTCAAATGGATCTTTTGCCATATGCGATGTAATACTTTCAATATCAATATTTTGATTTTCCAAGTATTCTCTTAAATGATCGCTTGGTTGTCTTTGAATTGCATCTTTTCCAAATTGCTTTTGATATAGCACTCTACTTTGTGGATTATTATCATCGTCTACATAAAATTCTACCACTTCATCTACTTCACGATGGAACTTACCTAGTTCCTTACTGTAATAAGCTTTGATATGAACACCCAGCTGAATATACCTATAAATAGTTGTTAAAAACTGATTTACATCAATATCTGTCTCTAATAAGCTATAAAGACGATATGGTATGGCACTTGCTTTATCAGCATGGATCGTTGATAAGATATTATGTCCTGATGATATGGAGTTTCTAACTGCTGTTACGGCTTCTGCACTACGAACCTCTGATAATAGAATCCATTTGGGATTTTGTCTCATACAAGTAACTAATACATCTGAGTAACTTGCAACATTATTCGTTTTCATTGCTACAATATCCCGTTGTGGAAAGATTCTATCTAGATGTAGTTCTAGTGTATCTTCGATTGTGATCATTTTTTCGCTTACTTTTGTATGACTTGCTAAATATTTTACAAACTCTGTTTTACCAGAACCAGTTTCACCGCAAACAATAATATTACAGTGTCCTTCTACACACTTAATTAAAATATCGTGAATATCTGGCGTAAAGTAATTATCCTTTAATAATTTCTCTTTTTCTAGACGAATTTTTGCTGGTGTTTTACGAATAACGCATGCAATTCCATTTGTTGCAACGGATGCATGTACAAAGTTTAGACGTAATTCACTAGACTCTGCATCTAAAAATGGTTTGGCATTATTAAAGGTTGTTCCCATTGCATTAGAACACTGAAAAGCAAGTTTCTCCATAAATTCAGGAGTAGCACCTGCTACTTCTACACGAATAGAACCCTGAGTTAGGGAACGAATCCAAATCTGTCCTCCATTACAATATGAAATATCTGTAATGTCGTCATTATCTAAAAGGGGCCTTAACGGCCCAAAATCTAATTTGTCAAAAATAGCTTCATTCACAAAACTCAACACCCTTCACTTTTATTCTTTTTATTCTCCAGTCCAAATTGTTTTATCATTTATAAATGCTTCTAAGTCTTTATCACTGATTTCTAGTTCCCCTGGCTTTTTCTTTAAGCTTTCTGATGTTGGAACTGGAATCATTGTTGTATCATATGTTCTTAAGTAACTTGCTTTCTTAAGTAAGATATAATATTTTTCTGGTACAGCAAAGATTACCATTGATGGTGTTCTTTGTTCATCTAAATTAGAGAACACTGCTTCACCATTTGCATCTTTTACTGCTAATACTTTAATATTCTTTAGTAGTTTTCCTACCATAATCTTATCTTGTGTTACTTGTTGTCCTTCTTCTACTCTATTGATTGCTTTTAAGTAAATATCAATATAATTTCCTGGATAAATAGAATTACCATAAGTTGTTGTCATATCTACAGGGAAGTTATATAGTACATATCCTTTTGGATAATCTAAAATGATATTGCTACGAATTTGTTCTTTTAAAACAACACTGCGTGAATAGAATAAACTTCCTTCTGGTATTACACTATCATCTGCAGAGTATTTTCCAACCACACTTGCTACATTACTAATGATTTGTCCTTTAATCATAGCAGGTGGCACTTCTGTTGTTCCTACCATATCTTCAGTGATTTGAACACCTGGAGATATGGTTTGTTTTGCATATGCTACTGTCACTGGGTTTGTTGCTTGTTTTACACGCATATTATATCCTACATATAAGACAATTACTGCTAAAATCACACCTACAACAGTAACAGTATTTTTATTGGATAAAAACTTTTTTAATCCTACTGTTATATTGTTCATACTTTTTTTCTCCCCTCTTCTAATTCTTATTTCTAATTGTTAAAATCTTTTTATTTAGTAAATCTTTAGATATTACATCTTTTTTATAATTTGTCTCTAAAATAGAATCTACTTTTGTTGTAATATCAATATCTTCAAATGTTAATTGATCACTAGATGAAACTTTTACACTTACTTTTGGTGGTGTCTCATTAAAATCATAAAATTGTATTTTATAATTTTTATTTTGATCAATAGCATCTGCAAAACGTCTTAAAAAGTTTTCTGCAAATCTTTCTTTATCTACTCTGATTTGACCTGTACTACCATAATAGCTTTCATCAATAGAATCAAGCATAGCAGACTGTGTAGTTTCTTTTAATAGGTAGTAGTCCAAATCCCCCCCTGTTGAATAATTTTGTACTACGTTAATTACATAGAATCCTACTAGTGCTAAAATAATGACTCCTACTGTTAACATTGCTTTATTCATATATTCTTTTTCACCTACCTATTTATTTTTTCAACTCATCTAATTTCGTTTTTGCTGTTGCTGTTACTGGATCTTTACTAGCAATCTCTGATAAAGTTACACATCTTTGATTTTTCTGATCATTACATCCAATTACACCTCTACGTTTTACAACACCTCTTGATTCTAGGTCTGTTAGTAATCTACTTTTATAAACTGCTCTGCCGTCTGCTTTTACATAATCAGGCAAGTTCTTTTCTAATTCACTTAATTTATAGAAGTTATTTTGATATGTATGTTTATTTTCCTCTTTAATATATTTCAAGTCATCTGTTGATAATTCGAAACTATAATCTAGTTCAGAGTCATCATTATAGATGCTGTCTCCTTTTTCTTCTATTTCTGCAAGCTTTGCAGTTGGTGTTACTGGGTAATTTTCATTCGTAATATCCATTGCATCTATTGACCAGTTCCAACCTGTATCACGAGACTTTTCTGCTTCATTAGCACTAGGGAATAGTTCTGATGGATCTGCTGCTTTGTAATTAACGTTTGTAATATCCGTTGATCCATCATCACCAAGTTCTGTTCCTCCACCATCACCTGGTTGTCCATTATAGATAGCATAGAAACATTGTGATATGAATTTCCAATTAAAGAATCCAAAGTCTTCTACTTCTGCTTTAATATTATAACCATCTTTTTTACTAGCACTTGGTGTATTTTTTAGTTCATTTTCAATTTTTTCTTTTGTTTCTCCTGTTGGTTCCGTTGTGCTATTTTCTCCTTTTTTCCATAACCACCATGATTTATTTACGTTATAGGCATTTGTTGGTAAACAGAATTCATTTCCATTTGGTGTCTTTTTAAATCCTTCTTTTCTAGTATAAGAAACATGTCCTTTACCATCTCTCCAAACTCCTGCAAAACTGATTAATGTTTCATAATCATTTTCGTTATCTGTTTCTGTGGCACCATCTACTCTTCCTTGACCATAGCATTTACCTAAATTTTTCTTGATGATTCCGTCTTTATTATCAGCAGGATAGCTTTCCTCTCCATCATTATTTGTTTTGTTACTTGCTGAATAATCTACCCATTTATTTGTTCCATCGCTTGGTAATGCACTTATTTTGAATTTCGTTGTTTTGCTCTTACAACTTAATTTTTTAGATGCTTTTTTACAATTTTTTATAGCAGTCTTATATTCTTCTAGTGCTTTTTCATATTCATCATCTAATTTACCTTGGTCTAATTCATCATTGGCACCAGTACAACCTTTCCATATACATTTTGCTGTACATTCATTTATTGTTCCTGCAAAAGAACGTTTTGTTCCATCTCCAGTCTTTGAAGGTCCATGTTGTCCTCCGCCTTCACCATATCCTTTTGCATAATCCATAGCAATCATATTTTTTGTAAGGCTATATGTTGAAAAATAGAAACTAGCATATTTTGCCCAATGATATGTTCCATTTGTTGGTGCTACCCATTTGATTACTCCATTATTTTTGACAAAATGACCAATATACCCTGCGTCTACACAAGCTTGATTTTTAACTGCTTTACGTAGTTTTTTTACTTGGTCTTTAAATGCTTGACTATCCTTTGTGACTTTTTTAAAATCATAATCTAATATAGACGGATCACATGTTGAGTTAGCTACTTTTGTTGCTTTTACGTCTTCCATATATGAAAGTAATGACATATCTTTTACACCGTCATATAATGTTTTATTATTGGCATAGACTTTTTTATAACATTTGTTAATACATTTTTGAGTATATTTTCCTTTATCGCATTGTTTTATACAAGCATCAAAATCCTCATTAGGTCCGCCACCTTTTGGTTTTTTCTTTCCTTTATATTTCGGATCTGATTCATGGCATGACACCTCAGGAATACAAGCTGTTCTCTTTACAGGTTTTGATGCCTTATTCACTTTCGTTTGACAAGTTACTTTACTTTTTACTTCTACTTCATAGGTAAAGCAAGACCCAGCTTTCGTTGCAACTGGTGGATCTAGTACAACTGTTAAATCTTCACGACAGAATACTTGACAAACTGTTTGTCCATTTGCTTTTTGAGCTTTATCTTTTGCTTCTCCTACATAACTTTTTTTGATTTCTCCTTTTGTATTTGAAAATGTAGGACATGTTAAAATGCTACTAATAGACACATCATCTACTTTTTCATATCCAGTTGGTACTTCGTTTAATTTTGCTTCATCATAATCTCCTTCGAAGTCTTTAAACAATTCTAACATTTCTATAATATTTTGTGTTGTTTTTTGAAGATATTCTTCATCATAATCTACTTCTGATGAAGTACTATAGCAGTATGGGAAAGTTTCCTGGGCATCTTTTGTTACTCCCAAACTTGCTGCTTTTGCTACAAAGCTTTGGCATATTGGATCTGCTGAAGGGTTAATTGTCGGTTTTGCTTCTTTATCATAGCTAAGCCTTGTATCTTTAAATGCTGTATATTTTATTTCTTTGCCATCTTTTTTCTCTATGGTTTCCATAGCACATCCGTCTGCTTTTGTTAGTGTTGCTACAGAGCCATCTAAATTTACATCTACTCCTGCAGGTAAATCTACTAAATATGGTTTTCCTTTTTCTAAAGTTATTGTTACTGGGTTATTATTGGCATCTAAGTTTTTATTTACTCCATTTACAAATAGCTTTAAATCCCATGTTCCCGCTTTACTGGTTAAAGATATCTGGTTTGCTCCTGTTTCTTTAATTTCGACATCATGACCACTTAATTTATCTTCCGTACAGAACGGTACGCTGTCTGCTCCTACGTTTACATTGGATGAATTAATAAATAGAACACTTAGACTTAGTATAGATAGCCACCCCAAACTTTTATACTTCTTCATTGTCTTCTTCCTCCTCTTTTTCCATTTCTTCCTTTATTTTATCATATTTTTTCGATTCTGCAAGATTATATCTAGAAACTCTTTCATTTTCCCGAACTCTCCTTGCCTCTACTTTGAAATCAATATGTTTTTCTGTTCCATAAAATCTCGTACAAGTAATGAGACTTAAAATGTCATCATTTTCATCTACTTCTATATCATAATTATAAAAGGAATCTTTTTTAGCAGTTTCAATATATTTTTTTAATTCTTTTTTTGTATAGTTTTTATTGTAATAATCTACATCATCATCTTCTATAAAGCCAACGGCAAAAATTTTGTACAAATACTCTTTTCCATGATAAGTATATTGTATATATTGATTTTCTTTTGCAAAGTCATAATACATAAATGAAACTAGTTGTTCAAATCTACTTAGTGAATCATTGTTTAACATTGGATGTTTAGAAACATTGATTATATTATGTCCAAATAGAAATTCTCTATTGCCTAATTTTTCACTATCTTTGTTTGTCCATGCAAAATCATAAAGAATTCTACTCACATCTATTTTATTCGTATCTGAAGCATCAACGATAGGATAATCTATATTTGTTCCTTCTACCCTGATCCAACCAATTATTGGCTCCTTATTTTTTTGTTTTGCCTTTTCTACTTTTTTCAGTCTAGTCTCTATTTTATAAACTGGTTGAAAGTATTTTACTACTTTCCATATGACAAGACTGGATAAGACAAGGAAAATTCCTACTATTATTATTTTTTTTATTTTCGGAGTTTTCCTTTTTTGTCCTACTTTTTTCATACTTATCCCTACTTTACTAATTTATATGGTTCTTCTTTTGTACCCTTACCATCTAATATAGTTACATCTTTATCTATATAACCAACTACACGAATACCACCTTTGGTAATATCACTTACTGAACCATCATATATATTTCCAATAGGCGCTACCCAAATTAGGCGAGAACTGTCTTTTGATGAATCTCTTAACCAATATGATGTATTAGTTACGGAAGAAGTTGCACTAAACATTTCATGTGCACTAGGAGAGGCAAAATTTACTTTATATTTTTTAGTTGAGTCTGTTTTTCCATAAAGTACATATTTTTTATAAATTGGTACTTCAATTTCATGTTTTACAAAAATATCTGTTTTCATATAATCTGAAGTCGCACGATCAATGTAATAAGCAATATTTCCCTTTTGATTTGGATTATATATTTTTGTTTTTTGTGCATTATCATAAGAAATTTCTACTTTTTCTGTTCCGTTTGCTAAAATTTGATCTGAAATTACTTTCGTAGTACCATCTTGCATTGTTTCAATGATTCTATAATCATATCCACCATAATTTACATATTCCCCCGTAATTCGAGTGTTTAGTTTATCATTAGATTTTGCATTTGTCAACTCTCCTAATGTATAAGGTGTCTTTTGGGTACCATCTCCCCCTTTAATTAAGACATCTTTTTTTATAGTTAAAACTGGACGAACAATATAACTTTCATTTTTATTAAATGGATAATATTTTACTATTTGCCCATCTAAAAGCCAGCCTCCTGCTGTCCAAGCCTCTTTGTTATCTTTGTCATTTGCTAACCAAATTGTATTTCCATTTGACAAATAAGTATCATTGTTCTCAAATGTTTTAGCATAATCCTCTACTGAAAGTATTCCTACTTTTTTCTTTTTTTCTTTTTCTGAACAAGTGGTTGCATTGTTTATAGTAGATAGACGATCTGTACAGAATGAGCCATCTGTTAAGAATTCTTTTGCTTTTTCTGTTAAATGAGCATAATAATAGTTTTCTAACCAATTTTGGATTCCATCGTAGTTTAGATGTGCAATTCCATCAGATGATACAATTTTAACACTTCCATCATTATTTACGCCATAGATTCTAAATAACATTCCAGAAAGTCTTAGATAATTATTGGCATTTGATCCTGTATAGTACCCTTTTTTCCCTGTATCATTATTTACAACACCACTTAGTTTCTGTACTACTTTTACAGTTCTTTCTACTACTGTCTTATTGTCTAGGGAATCATATGCTTCGTATGTTACTTTGTAAGTTCCTAATTTATTTGTGTTTACATGATTATTTTTTATGGTAACATCTTCTACTTTCATTTCTTTATCTTTTTTATCAAAGACACTTTTTACTCCTGGTTCTTTATATTCTTGTCCTTTATCTAATGTAATCTCTTTTTCCCCTTCTAGTGTAATTTCAGGTCCATCATGATCTACAGATGATGACAAGTATCCACATTTTAGATAAGTGTAATACTTATAGCCATCTCCTTCTTTTCGCACCTTTACCCAAGAAGAAGAGACAGAACAGTTCTTTTTGGTATATGGAATATATAAGTCATCTACATATTTTTCTTTAGCTAAGTCAGCAAAGCTTAATGTTTTTACATTGTTTCCTGTTGGCAGTTCATTATAGTTAATTTCAAAATAATGTTCTGCAGCTTTTTTTAGTGTTTTTTCATTTTTATGGAAATAACTCATTGGATATATCACAAAAAACCATGCTACTAATCCCACTGCCACTACTGCTACTGCAATTTTTAAATACTTTTCCTTTTTTTCTTTTTTCATTGTAACTCTCCTATCTTAATTTAAATGTATAACGATGGTTACGCACCGTTAATTCTAATTTGATTTCATTACTTAGCATCACTTCTAATGGTACTTTTAAGTAAAGACTACTATTTAGAGCATCTTCTTTTAAGGCATTTTTTACCTCTATTGTCTTTATTTTATTTGTACTATCTTTATATTTTATTTTACCATAGTCTTCACAAAAGTCAACAAATTCCTCTCCTGTGAAATCTGTAGATGAAAAGTCTATTTTTAAAAGTCTATTTAGTCCGTTTTCTACTATAGGAGCATTCAAGTACATGCATTCTCCATTATTACATTTATAGTAGCGATATAAGAATGTTTCACCTAGTTCCATGTTTTCAATGCTAAACTCTTTTGAGGTGTTTTCTACTTTTACTTTTTGTGTTTTTCCAAATGGGATATCAGGATATCCTGTTATGGTTCTTAAATCTTCTAATTTTAATTTAATTTTTCGAAGATAGGTATCTTTTTGATTATATTCTTGATAGTATAGGTTAAATTTATTTACGTCTAGTTTTTCATCGGCTTTAAAGATTAATAAGAAGTTATAGACTCCTCCTGCTTGAAATTCTCTTTTAGAGTAGGGTTCTCCTAGATCTTTAAAATCATTATCATAGGTATTATTACTTAATATGTCGTAGTTTCTGTTCATTAAGTGGAATCTTGTGGTATCCATCGTTCTTTTTCCTGCATTATTTTTTACTGTTAAATCTAGAATTACATAGTTATCTTTATCTATTATTTCTCCTTTAAAGTCTTTATCACTTACATAGGCTTTATTAATTCTAATTTGCCAACCAGAGGCTTGTAAGATGTCTCCTTCTTTATATGATTTATGGAGTACTCCAAAATAGTAATAGGTATAGCCTATGGTTATTACGAATGCTACTGCGACTAATGAGTTTAGTATTACTTTATGTTCTAAATAGAAATAGCCTAAATTTCTTTTTAGTTTTCTATAATTTCTAATAATGGTATGTTTATCAATTTCAAAGCTTACTTCTACTTCTTCACGGTCTGAACTATCTAGTTCTAAGAATTCTTTGTCTGTTTGAAAACTAAATTTGTTTAGATCTAGTCCTGAGATACGAAGAAATAATATTACAAAGACTGCATATTGGGGAACTGAGGCTATGAGCAACAGGTCTCTAATCGCTAAAATTTGTACTACGGCACTTGTATCACTATAGGTATGAAAGAAATTACTTGTCATTCCAAATACAAATAGCATCAGTAAGTATTCTCCTAGAATTACCAAATAGAGTTTCCATGGTTTTTGTTTCCTTTTTAATGTAATTAAAAGTAGTATGGTAATTGCTATTACTAGTATAATACTTAGATATGAAAATAGATTTGTATAATTATCAATTGGTTCTAAAAATGCACTATAAGACTCTAATTCTACATATTCTTTTACAAAGTTATATGTTTGTAAATGTTTATAAAATATGTAGGCACATAAAAGAATGAGACCAACGTGAATTTTTCTAAAGTTTTTAATTAAAAAAGCATATGGTTTTCTTAAGATCATTTCAAACACTCCCTATTTTATCCAATATTATTATAGCGTACTTTAGACAAAAATGGAAATATTTGTTTACTTTTTTTCAAATTTTTCAAATTTTACTTGGTTTCAAAAAAATCAAATCAAAAGCTTGAAGATAATCAACAATTATGGTATGATGAATATGTCAAGGAAACTTGCATAAATTAAAAAAGGGAAATACTTAACTTTTGCTGGGTTGAGTACTTGCCCCAAAAAATGTGGTTAGTACTTAATCATTGCAGATTGAGTACTATTTTCTTATATAGATCACTATTTTACAAAGGTAAAAAGTAAGGCTATTAGTAAGAAGATAATAATGATTAATGAAAGAATCAAAAAATCTTTCTTATCCATAATTATCATGCCTCCTTTCTTACGAAAGTGGCAAGTACTCAAGTAGTTAGTATTTCCCATCGATATTATACTATTTATAATCCTTTAAAACAATTGAACAAGGCTTGATTTCTCATAAAATATTTATTATTTTTTCTATTTCAAATTTTTGACAAGTATTTAAATACATGATATGATGAATATGTCAAGGAAACTTGCATAAATTAAAAAAGGGAAATACTTAACTTTTGCTGGGTTGAGTACTTGCCCCAAAAAATGTGGTTAGTACTTAATCATTGCAGATTGAGTACTATTTTCTTATATAGATCACTATTTTACAAAGGTAAAAAGTAAGGCTATTAGTAAGAAGATAATAATGATTAATGAAAGAATCAAAAAATCTTTCTTATCCATAATTATCATGCCTCCTTTCTTACGAAAGTGGCAAGTACTCAAGTAGTTAGTATTTCCCATCGATAT
>CAZWXX010000017.1:0-14438 GCA_964637865.1 uncultured Muribaculaceae bacterium
CTATTGAAATATTGCGATAATAAACACCAATTTAAAAGGAAAAAATTACCTGGTTGTTTTAAAAGGTCGCCTTGTGGAAGTGGTAAAAAATATAAACAATGTTGTGGAAAGTAAAAGAAAGGTTGCCAGAAGATGAATAAGAAATATGCTATGATTGAAATAGGAAGTAATAATACGAAGTTACATTCTATGAAAATGGAAATATAATTTACAATGTTACCAAAACGATAGAATTCAAAAAGAACTATACAGAAACAGGAACAATTATAGAAGAAGATTTTAAGAAATTATTTTCTGTGATTGATAAAACACTAGAGTATACAGATAATATTCATATCTTTGGATGTAGTATTTTTAGAAAGCTATCAGAGGAAGAACTAGATGAATTTAATCAAAAATTGCGTGAAAAGTATAACCTAAAGGTGCAGGTAGTCTCTCAAGAACAAGAAGCAGAATATACTGCCTTAGGATGTTATAAAGATATTGACTACTCTGGGAATGTTTGCATATTTATCGGTGGTGGAGGTTCTATTGAATTAATATTTGTAAATAACAAAAAAATCATAGATAAAAAGTACTATGACTTTGGTGTTGTAGATATTACAAAAAAATTTCCTAGTCTAAAAGAAGATAGGGCAACCTGCACCTTTGATGAAGTATATGAATATATTGACACACTAATAAATGATTTAAACACGAAAGCAGATATTCTAATTTTAGCAGGAGGAGATCACTTATACTGGTATAATAATGCAGAATATAAACTGCTAGAAAACAAAATATATAGAAATGAAAAACAAAAATATATGCTTACAAGAGATATGTGTGATGAATATGATAGGGATGCCCTAAAAACATCATTAGATAGAATTAGAAATCATAGTGATAATCCTAGTTGGTTTGATGGTTCTCGTGCAATGAAAGTAATTACCAATCTAATAGCACACAAAATCGATGCAAAATATATTGTTCCAACAAGTATTAACATGGAGGATGGTATAGAAATTGAATAGACTATACTATTCTTTTTTTTCTTCAAAAAAAGATTGACTTTCGTACAAATGTACTATAAAATAATAGACATTAAATGTAAGGAGGTAAGGAAGAATGAATACAATGCAAAAGAAAAAAGAAGGACTGTTTGAAAATATTAAACATATAGATGAGAATGGATATGAATACTGGGAAGCAAGAGAGTTAATGCCGTTACTAGAATATAGTAAATGGGAAAACTTTCATAAAGTTATCAAAAGAGCAATGGTTGCGTGTGAAACTAGTAACAATAACATAAATGATTGTTTTCCTGAAGTCAGGAAGCCAATAATTTCTGGAAAAGGTAGAGAAAGTTATATTATAGATTACAAGTTAAATAGATATGCTTGTTACTTAATAGTACAAAACGCAAATCCTAAAAAAGAATCAGTCGCGTTAGGTCAAACGTACTTTGCAGTTCAAACTAGAAAACAAGAACTCACCGAATTAGAGTATACAAAGTTATCAGAAGATGAGAAAAGATTGTATAGAAGAAAACAAACAAGAGATGGCAATAAAATTTTATATAAAATTGCTAGAGAAAAAGGGGTAAAAAATTTTGATAGATTTACAAATGCAGGATATAAAGGTTTATATAATGGCGAAACAGCAAATGATATAGCAAAGAGAAAAGGATTAAGATATCGAGAAGATATACTAGACAATATGAGTAGTGCTGAATTAGGTGCTAACATATTTAGAATAACACAAACTGAAGCATTATTAGAAAAACAAGAAGAATCTAGCGAACAAATAGCAACTAACACCCATTACAAAGTAGGAAAAACAGTTAGAAAGGCAATTGAAGAACTAGGTGGAACTATGCCAGAAAGTTTGCCAACACCAGAAAAATCAATAAAAGAATTAGAACGAGAAGAATCATTAAAAATAGCAAATAAATAATGATTCCAAAGAACGCTTACTATATGATATAATAAACTCCATTAACATGTATTGGGGGATTTCGTTATGATAAAAAATTGTATAACAAATGCTACACCTTTATTTACAATTGAAACAGAGAGTCTACTAAAGTTAAGTGAAGATAAGTATAATGAGTATGAAGCACTTGCACAAAGTATGAGTGAAGAAATGGGGGTACCCAAAGAATTACTATTTGTTCGTCCACACTTTTTCTTTTTAGATCAATGGCATAAAATAGACGAAGAGTGGTACTTTTATAAAAGTGATGGATATGACTTTCATTTTGTAAATGAGTTACTAGGAGAAGTTATCTCGGAATATTTTGACCTAGATACAGTACACTATCAAGTGGCACAGCTATGCGTAAAAGGAGAAGAACCTGAGTATGGACTAGTATCGAAAAACTTTTGTTCAAAAGAATATCTGTATACACGAACGTGGGATTATAATTTAACAAGAGGAGATATTCATTACTTAGATAATTTAAGAGATATTTGCAAAAATGAAGAGGAGTTTAAGCAACTATTAAGTGATATGAAAAAATTTATAATCCGAGATTTTTATACTTCCCAAGGAGATAGATCAGGCAATAATTTTTTATTTCAAGAAAAGAAAGATGGAAGCGAAGGAAAACGTCTAGCACCACTTTATGATTATGAAAATGCTTACCAAATATATCCATCTCGAATATACAATAACCAGATTTTATATGTAGACATGAAAGATAAAGAATTGCCAAACTTTTTCAAGAAAGATAAAGAATATCAAGAGAGTTTATGTAAAATAAGAGATGCGGATATGAATCAACTTATGGATATAGTAGAAGAGAGACATAATATTTTAATTCCTAATGACTTGAAAGAATACTATAGAACAATAGACAAAGAGAAAAAAGAAATTATAAAAGAATATAGATTAGTAAGGGTGTCAAGAACACCTCATACTAAGAGAACGAATCCATCTGTCTAAAAAATCATAAAATAAAAAAGGCACTTAGTGTAACCTAAGCACCAATCTATATACAGGGGATCTTCACAATATATAGTGAACCCTCCCCACTAATATCATATGTAGCTTTCGAATAAATATTCACAATAAAGGAGGATTTATGAGCAAAAATAAATATAGCCTGCCATTTAAAGAAGAGTTTTTTATTGAGTTTGGTGGAGTTACAAAGAAAGATTCCCATTCTTGGGATATTCCTTTACAGCGCTATGCGTATGATTTTGAAATTAGGGATGATAAAAACAAGCCTTACCACGATGATTATTTAGAGATTCCTAATTATTATTCCTATAAACACAAAATATATGCACCCCTAGATGGATATGTAGTAGATATTTGTAATGAATATCCCGATACCAAAATTAGAAAAAACAGACCCATCGTCTGTGATGTAGAAGATGTAAAGGGAAATTATATTTTAATCAAACATAAAAATCACGAATATAGTCTTATCGCCCATATTCTAAAGAATAGTTTCAAAGTACAAGTAGGAGATATGGTAAAAACAGGAGACGAAATCGCCCAAATTGGAAATAGTGGCAACACGAATGGTCCACATATTCATTTTCAAGTGCAAAGTGATTTTGATTTTGATAAGGCGAAAGGTATCCCTATCCATTTTAAAAATATTGTAATAAAAAGAAACGGAAAAAGAGTCTTTCGAAAATATGTTAAAAATGGAGATTTTGTACAAAATAAAAATAAGTAATTGGCTGGATTTAGAAATTTGTGTATAATAGAAATGAAAGTAGGTGGCAAGTAGTATGAATAAAGTCGAAATAGAAAAACTACTAGCAGAAAAAACAAAAGAACTAGAAGAATTATGGAGGTCACTTTGACGCCACAGAAAAACTAAATGAAATTAAGAGTTTAGAAGAAGAAATGGCAGGACCTAGCTTTTGGGATAATAAAAAACATAGTGAAGAAGTAATTGCCAGAGTAACAGAGTTAAAAAAACTCACTACCACTCTAGTAGAGGTAAAAAATCGTTTGACAACTGACAAAGAATTTTTAAGTATGCTAGAAGAAAATGATACAGAAACCAAAGAAATGTTAGTAGATGACTTGGAAAGTGCTGCAAAAGACTTAGAAGATATTTCTTACTATTTATATTTAAGTGGTCCCTATGATAAAAATAACTGTATCCTAGAAGTTCATTCTGGTGCTGGAGGAACAGAGGCTTGTGACTGGGCACTGATGCTTTATCGGATGTATACAAGATGGTGTGATAGTAAAAACTACAAAACAGAACTACTGGATTATCAAGATGGAGAAGAAGCAGGGATTAAAAGTGCAACGATTCTTATCAAAGGACCGAATGCATATGGATATTTAAAACACGAAAAAGGAGTACATCGCTTAGTGAGACTTTCTCCATTTGATTCCAATAATCGTAGACACACCTCATTTGCATCCATCGAAGTAACACCAGAGATGAAAGAAGAACTAGAACTAGCAATCGATGAGAAAGATTTAAAAATCGACGTTTATCGTTCCAGTGGTTGTGGTGGACAAGGAGTAAATACGACAGACTCAGCAGTAAGAATTACCCATCTTCCTTCTAAAATTGTAGTAACCTGTCAAAATGAGAGAAGTCAAATTCAAAATAAAGAGCAAGCAATGAAAGTATTAAAAACGAAACTCTTGTTATTAGAAGAAGAAAAAAAGAAACAAGAATTAAATAATATCAAAGGAGAACAAAGAAATATAGAATTTGGTTCACAAATTAGAAGTTATGTCATGCACCCATATTCAATGGTAAAAGATCATCGTACGAATATAGAAACAAGCAATGTCACAAAAGTCTTAGATGGAGATATAGACTTATTTATAGAAAGTAATTTAAAAAGGGGCGAATAAAATGAAGTTTTTAAAATCAAAGAAAAACGATTTAATATTGCAAAAAATCTATGAAAAAGCAAAAATAAAACGCTTTATTCAGTTTTTAATAGGTTCACTTATTGTAGCAAGTGCTTTCAATCTCTTTTTTTCACCTAATAACTTAGTACCAGGCGGAATGAGTGGAGCAAGCGTTATCTTAAATTCTCTTTTTGGTTGGGATAACTCGCTAGTAATTTTAACGGGATCTTGCATACTATTAATAGCAAGTTACTTCCTTTTAGGTTGGGAAAAAACAAGAGGTTCTATACTTGGAAGTCTTCTTTTTCCAGTCTGTGTAAAACTAACAGCAAATATTGGCGCTTATATCGATATTGACCCATCCCAATTACTCTTAACTACTATTTTTGGAGCAGTACTTTATGGCTTTGGAGCAGGAATGATTTTTAAAGCAGGATACACTAGCGGTGGAACCGATATATTAAACCAAATTTTATCTAAATATTTACATATCAGCATTGGAAACAGTATTTTAATAAGCGATGGTCTAATTGTTCTATCGTCCGCCTTTGTTTTTGGTATAAATAAACTAATGTATTCTTTAATCATCTTATATATTGTAAGTTTTATAACAGATCGTGTAATTCTCGGAATCTCAGACAGTAAAGCATTCTATATCATTACAGATGAAGAAGAAAAAGTAAAAGATTATATTTTAAAATATCTAAATCATGGAGTAACAATTTTTAATGCCAAAGGTGGGTACAAAAAAGAAAAACAAACTGTATTAATGTGTGTACTTCCAACCAAAGAATATTATAAACTAAAAGAAGGTCTTCACGAAATAGATCCAGACAGTTTCTTTGTAGTAACGGATGCATATGAAGTATTTGGAGGTGAGTAGATGAATATAGAACAAGTAATCAAAACGATTCACAGTAAAAAATTAATAAGACGTTACCTCATACTAATCGTTGCACTATTTCTATCTGCCTGTGTTTTTAATCTACTCCTACTACCTACAAAACTAGTAACAGGTGGTGTTGGTGGTATAACAATTATTACCAAATACCTATATGGTTGGAGTCCCGCAATGATTACTTTTATTTTATCAGTAACACTTCTACTTTTAAGTTTCTTATATTTAGGAGTTGAAAAAACATCAGGTTCTATTGTAGCAACACTAATTTATCCTGTATTTGTTCATTTAACAGAAAACATAGGAGAAATAATTATAATTGATATGAGTGATTTACTATTAATATCTGTTTTTATTGGTGCTATCAGTGGAGTATTAAATGGAGTTATATTTAAAGTGGGATTTAGTAATGGAGGACTTCAAATTATCAGTCAAATCCTATTTAAATATTTTAATATCCCAGTATCCAAATCAAGTTTCATTATCAATATGATAGTAGTATTAATTGGTGGGTTCTTCTTTGGTTTTGCAATTGTCATGTATGCAATGATAATTTTATTTATTACAAGTCTATTAATTGATAGAGTTCTACTAGGTATTTCTAACAACAAAGCTTTCTATATCATTACAAGTAAAGACGAAGAAGTAAAAGAATATATTATTAATCAATTAAACCACAGTGTTACAGTATTTGATGTAAAAGGGGGCTTTTTACAAAAAAGAAGAAAAGTATTATTAACTGTAATTCCATCTCGTGAGTATTTCCAAGTAACAACAGGAATTAAAATGTTAGATAGTGATGCTTTCTTTCTAGCATGTGACGCTTACCAAGTCGAAGGTGGAAAATAATGTAAACTTCCAGAAAAAGGTAGTCAAACTTCCTTTTTTTTTGTCTATGAATATGCTATAATATATACACCAAGGTAGGTGAATTTAGTGGATTTAATCAGACTAAAAAATGTCAGCAAACAATACAAAAATGGAGTTACCGCTATTCAAGACCTAGACCTATCAATAAAAAAAGGGTCTTTTACTTTCGTAATTGGAGGATCTGGAAGTGGTAAATCTACACTAATTAAAATGCTTTACCGTGAGGAACGACCAAGTAAAGGTCAAATTGTAGTAGGTGGAGTAAATGTTGTAAAACTAAGAAATACAAAAGTATATAAATTAAGAAGAAAGTTAGGAATTGTCTTTCAAGACTACAGGCTTCTTCCTAAACTAACAGTTTATGAAAATGTAAACTTTGCAATGGAAGTAATTGGTGCCAGCAAAAATGAAGCACGTACAAAAGTATTGAAAGCACTAGAAGTAGTAGGGCTAAAAAATAAAATTCATAACTATCCTGATCAATTATCAGGAGGAGAACAGCAACGTGTTGCGATAGCGAGAGCTATCGTCAATGAACCAAAACTCCTTCTCTGTGATGAACCAACAGGAAACTTAGATCCAGAGATGAGTATGGAAATTATGAAAGTTTTAGATAATATCAACAAAGAAACAGGTACAACAATTATTATGGCAACACACGATAAAGAAATAGTAAATAAAATGAAAAAACAAGTAATTACTTTAAAAGATGGTAGATTAATTGACTTTAAGGAGAAAGGAACATATCATGAAGCTATTTAGAATGTTAGGAAGAAGTTTCCGAGATGCATTTAAAAGTGTCTTCAGAAACTTTAGTTTGTCCCTTGCATCTATATCTTGTATTACAATTACTTTAATTATTGTAGCAATTGCTATTATTGCCTCATTCAATGTAAAAAACTTCACGAAAGAATTAGAAAAAGATATGACAATTGTAGTATTTCTTGATACAAAGGCAACAGAACAAGATGTAGAATCAGTCAAGAAAAAAATTGAAGCAATAGAAAACGTAGAGAAGTATGACTTTAAAAGCAAAAAAGACGTAAAAAAAGAAATGATAAAGGAGTCCGATGTTTTCAAAACAGTAATGGATGGTTGGGATGAAGAATCATCTCCCTTAAAAGATACATTTCAGGTAAAAGTAAAAGACATTATGAAAATTGGAGCCACTGCTAGAAAAATAGAAAAAATGGAGAAAGTATCAGTTGTTCGCTATGGAGAAAATATGGTTGATAAAATGGTAGTAGCATTTGCATCCATTGAAAAAGTAGCATATGGAGTTGTAATTGCATTAATATTAGTAACCGTGTTCTTAATTGTAAATACAATCAAACTAACTATTTTCTCAAGAAAAAGGGAAATTTCAATTATGCGACTTGTTGGAGCATCCAACTTTACAATTAAAACTCCATTTATCATAGAAGGTATGGTTCTAGGTGCTATTGGTGCAATTGTTCCAATATTAATTACAACATTTGGATATTTAGCATTCTATAATCATTTTGAAGGTTATCTATTTTCACCAGTAATTATCTTAATTAAACCTGAACCATTTATTTACAGTACATCTCTTGCCATATTAATTATTGGAATTATTGTCGGTATGATTGGTAGTTCACATGCCGTAAGGAGGTATTTAAAAGTATAATGAGAAAAAAAAGTGTAATATTATTTAGTGTTTTTACTCTTGGTATGACAATGTTTTTGCTACCAAACGAAACAAAAGCAGCAGCACAAACCCTTGCAGAGTTTGAAGCAGAAGTAAAAAAGTATACCAATGAGTTACAAGAAAAGAAAGACAAAATTGCCAAAAACGATGCTGAAGTAGCAGAAATTAAAAAGAAAATTACAAGTATTGAGGCACAAATTAAACAAGCAGAGACGGATATTGCTACCTTAGAACAACAAATCAAAAAAAATGAAGAAGAAATTGTTGCTAAGAAAGAAGAAAGCAAAAAAATAATGGAATATTATCAAATAGCAAATGGGGATAATGCTTACCTAGAATATGCTTTTGGTTCTACAAGTATAACAGATATGATTTATAGAATGTCCGTAGTAGAACAATTAACAGAATATAATGATCAAGTGATGAAAGACTTAAAAGCATTAATTGAAAAAAATAATCAACAAAAAGCAGATTTATCGAAAAAGAAAACAGACCTAGATTCTCTAAAAAAATCTTTACAATCTGAAAAAGAAAGAATTGATGCTGATACTTCTAAAATAAAGGCAGGAATGCCAAGTTTAGAAGAGCAAATCAAGAGTGCTAAAGCACAAGTGGATTATTTAAAAGCAGAGGGATGCTATAGTAATGAAACAGCAGATGCTTGTATGAGAAGAAAACACCCTCAACCAGAAAATAATTTTGATGATCTTGAGTTCGATGGAAATTATTATATATATGCCCCAAGTGCAAATGGATTTTACCGACCAATGGGTTATGGATATGTTACCCAAAATTATGGTGGATATGGAGGACATATGGGAATCGATTTATCAAGCAGTAATAAAGCGATTCAAATTTATCCAATTGCCAATGGTGTAGTAACAGCAAAATATTATGATAATTATGGAGCATTAGTGTTAAAAATAAGACATTATGTAGATGGAAGATTTATTTATTCAACTTATGCTCATTTAAGAGCATGGTACGTAAATGAGGGCGATTTTGTAACACCAGCTACAGTGATTGGATTAATGGGATCAACAGGATATTCTACAGGACCTCATCTTCATCTAGAAATAACGACATGTGATTGGAAATCAAAAGGTGGAGGATGTACTTGGAGTCAGTACCAAAGAAGTACTATCAATCCAAGACGTTATATTGGCTTTCCATCAAGTTGGAATAGTAGATAAAGTAAAACTGATAGAGCATAAAATTCTATCAGTTTTTTATATGATATCATTATTTTAAAATAGTCGAATCATCTGCTAAAGAATCAGAAGTATTATGAAAATCATAATCGTTATTCTGACATTTCTCTACAAATTCTTTTTGCTCCTCTGTAAATATAGATTCATTTCCAATGATAAATGCTCCCTCATCAAAAGAAACAGCACGCAAGAAACCGAGTTTTTGAATCATATAATTAATAGGGTCTAAATCCTTATCTATTCCTTCTTCTAGTACATAGTAATAATAATCTCGGGCAATCTCAGGATTTTCTAACACGAGTTGATTCAAAACAGTATTAGAAGTAATGCCATGAGAAGTACCAGTAACATCAGTAGAACTGATCATACCATTTAACTGAGAGTCAAGCATACAAGTTTTCACATCATCAGAATACTGCTTTTCTATATTCAAATCTTTATCAGAACATCTTGTAATGTAGGGGATTACCATATCCTCTTCCCTCAACGCTTCTAAAGACTCCATATTTTTTTGATAATCAAATCCCTCTAATTTATTAAGATATAAAGCACCATTAGAAACACCAAGATAAGTACCAGTATTAAATAATGGATTAATAAAAATATAATGAAGCTCAAACATTACAAAATCAAAATAAGGAGAAAAGTAATGATAGTCTTTTGCAAATTCTAAAAAACTATTTTTGTATTGCTCCTGATTACATATTTTTTCACAATAACGAAGTACCTTATTGCAAGTCATAGAAATAATTTCATTTTCAGGTGTTATAAATCCAACTTTCCCATTCATCTAATGATCCTCCTCTATTAGCTAATCAATATATTACACTAAAAATGAGAAAAAGAAAATACTTTCAAAAATTAGAATTTATTGTACAAGAAAGAAAAATATGGTAGAATAAGGACAAAATTTAAGAGATAAAAGTAAATGGCAAAACTCACCAAAGAAAGAAGTTTTGATTATACATAAGGAAAAATTGCAATAATAAAGTTAAATAATAGTGAAATGATTGGTGATTTAGATTTAAAAATATTTATCAATTACGAGGAAAATAAAATTGATATAGCTACTAAAGTTATCTTCACACAAACAAGTTCTACTTAAAGCTATGATATGAATAATCAAATTATAAAACAAGGCAAAATACTAGTAGTGACAAATGAAGAAGTAAAGAAACTCCTCACTTGGATAAACTACTTTAAAACAATACAAAAACGGTAATTTTAAGTGGAAGAGATTTTTTGAATATAAAAGAACTGGAAAAAATCGATATTGCTGAATTCAATCCAATTCCTGCATCAGGCATGTATCTCTATAATTCAGTAATAACAAAAAGTGCTAATTGACATTTTTAATCAACATTCGCCCTTCCTAATAAATTTAACTGCAAAATTGATTTGTATATTAAGGAGAATACATTATGAAAGTAGAAATTTGTTATAATGATAATTTAGATGAGTTTACAGGTGATTTAAATTTAGAAATGAGATTACAAAAATATATTAAGAATCATTTTTATCCAGCTTATATAATTTCTACTTTATCTCCTGTCTATTTAATTGGTGGCGCTATTAGAGATTTAATATATGCAAAAAATCCAAAAGATTTGGATTTTGTAATTCTAGGAGAAGCACATTTGGATTGGGTATTAGAAGTATTCAATACTTTTAATATTCAATATAACTTTAATAGATTTGGAGGATATAAGTTTATCTATGAAAATACAGAAATAGATTTATGGTTTACAGAAAATTTATTTTCTTCTATACAATATAACGTCGATGGATTGTTTTTTAATTTGAATACCAATCAATTAGTATCTTTAACATTCGAGGACTTTCAAAAAAATGGTTTAAAATTAATGAATAAAGAGAATAATATTGAAAATAATAGAGAAGAAAAATTAATGAAATTTGAAAAACAATTTTTAAATAACAAAAGTTCTCTATTCTAAATAAAATCTTCTAACACTTGATGATATGAATAAAGTAATATGCAAGTTAATAAAACTATCTAAAGAAATAATTGGAGAGCCAAAATATATGATTTATCAGAAATTGTAAATGAGACAAATGTGAAGCCTCGTGGGTTTCATTAATAAAAATATTATGATATTATAATACTGCAAACAGGAGGAATATCATGTTCGAATTAGTATCAAAATATGTACCAAGTGGAGATCAGCCTACAGCGATTAAAGAGTTAGTAAATGGCATAAAAGATGGGAAAAAAGAACAGGTTTTACTAGGTGCAACAGGAACTGGTAAAACTTTTACCATTGCGAATGTCATCAAAGAAGTAAATAAGCCAACATTAGTCCTTGCCCACAATAAGACACTAGCCGGACAATTGTACAGCGAATTCAAAGAATTATTCCCTAACAACAGGGTAGAATATTTTGTCTCATACTATGATTATTACCAACCAGAGGCATATGTTCCATCAACCGATACCTATATTGAAAAAGACTCTTCCATTAATGATGAGATTGATGAGCTTCGCCATCGTGCCACAAGTAGTTTATTATCAAGCAGGGACGTTATTGTTGTTGCCAGTGTTTCTTGTATCTATGGTATTGGAGAAGTAGAAGAATATAAAAATAAAATGCTAACGTTAAATGTAGGAGATGAAGTAGAAAGAAATCAGGTGCTTACCAAACTTGTGGACATGCTATATGAGCGAAATGATATGGATTTTAAGCGTGGAACTTTTAGAGTAAGAGGTGACACATTAGAAATTATTCCAGCATATCAAAATACCACAGGGTATCGCATTGAATTCTTTGGTAGTGAAATTGATAGAATTAGTGAGATAGATACACTGACAGGGGCAATCATCTCTAATAAAAAAACAATTAGCCTCTTTCCTGCAAGTCATTTCGTCGTAAGTGACAATAAATTAAAAGATGCCATTATTAGAATCCAAAAAGAACTAGAAAATCGTCTAGAGTATTTTAGAGAAAACAATAAATTACTACCAGCAGAACGTCTAGAGCAAAGAACAAACTATGATATTGAAATGTTAGAAGAAACCGGTTTCTGTTCTGGAATTGAGAACTATTCTGCGCCAATGGCCGGAAGAAGTCCTGGAGAAACGCCAACAACCTTGATGGATTTCTTCCCAGATGATTACTTACTTGTAGTAGATGAGTCCCATGTTACTCTTCCCCAAGTACGCGGAATGTACAATGGAGACCGTGCCCGTAAGATGAATTTAGTAGATTTTGGCTTCCGTCTTCCAAGTGCTTTAGATAACCGTCCATTAAAATTTGATGAATTTGAGAAAAAAATCAATCAAGCCATCTATGTTTCTGCAACCCCAGGAGACTATGAACTAGAGCATACGGGTGGTAAGTTTATTGAACAAATCATCCGTCCAACAGGACTATTAGACCCAACCGTAGAGGTAAGAAAAACAGAAGGACAAATTGACGATTTAGTAGGAGAGATTAATAAACGAATCGAATTAAATGAAAGAACATTAGTAACGACCTTAACAATCCGTATGGCAGAAGAACTAACCAATTATTTAAAAGAGTTAGATATCAAAGTAGCCTATCTTCATGCAGAAGTAAAAACTCTCCAAAGATTAAAAATCATTCATGACCTAAGAGCCGGAAAGTATGACGTAGTAGTAGGAATTAATCTCCTTCGTGAAGGGATTGATATTCCAGAAGTATCTTTAATTGCAATACTAGATGCAGATAAAGAGGGATTCCTACGTAGTAATAGAAGCCTAATTCAGACAATTGGGCGTTGTGCAAGAAACGCCAAAGGACATGTTATCATGTATGGAGATAAAATGACAGATAGTATGAAACAAGCAATAGAAGAAACCGCTCGTCGTCGTAAAATCCAGGAAGCATATAACAAAGAACACGGAATTATACCAAAGACGATCGAAAAAGAAATAAGAGAAGTAATTAGTAATGTAGACGACCAAAAAGAACCTAAGAAGAAGATGACAAAGAAAGAAATCGCCCTAACAATAGAAAAAGTAGAACAAGAAATGAGAGAAGCGGCAAAGAACTTAGACTTTGAACGTGCAATGGAGTTAAGAGATATCTTATTTGAGATGAAGTCAGAATAATTATGAAGTTTAAAAAAATATATATTGAACTTACCAATCACTGTAATCTCTCTTGTTCTTTTTGTAGCAAGGATACTCGCGAAAAACAGTTCATAAAGGTAACAGAGTTTGAACATATTTTAAAAGAGATCAAACCATATACAAAGACAATCTACCTGCACGTAAAAGGAGAACCTCTTCTCCATCCAAAGCTAGATGCTCTTCTAACACTCACAGATAACAATCTCTTTCGCGTCAATATTACAACAAACGGTGTATTTTTACCAAAAAACGTCGAAATAATAAATAAACATCCATCTGTAAAGAAACTAAATATTTCTCTTCATGCAGAGTATAAAGATAGTGCCATTATAGAAGAAATATTAGAGGAGAGTACCAAATTAAGAGAAGATATCATAGTAATTTTTAGGCTTTGGACATTAAAGGGAAAAGAGTTGGATAAAAAGTCCACAAATATTGTGGAAAGATTAAAAAGAAAATTTAATTTATCCTCAGATATTGTGGAAAAGATAAAACAGGAAAAAAATATAAAAATAAATGAAAGAGTTTTTGTGGATAAAGAGGAAGAATTCACCTGGCCCCAAAAAACTTCCCACAAATCTTGTGGATATTGTATGGCTTTAAAAACCCAAATTGCCATATTAGTAGACGGAACGGTTGTACCTTGTTGCCTAGATAGTAACGGAGTAATCAATCTGGGAAATATTTACAAAGAAAGTTTTGAAAGTATTTTGTCTTCTCCAAGACTCCAAGCTTTGCGGTCAAGTTTCCAAGATCGTAAACCAAGCGAAGAGTTATGTCAAAGTTGTACTTTCAAAGAAAAATTGTTACAGTTCAGTCAAGGAACTAGAAAATAGGTAAGTTTGCGCTTACCTCAAA
>CAZWXX010000018.1:0-14239 GCA_964637865.1 uncultured Muribaculaceae bacterium
GTAGAATCGTAACAGTTGGAAAAGTAAATAATAAGAAAGCAGGAAGTTATGAGATTAAGTATTTAATTACAGATAAAGATGGAAATACAGCAAGTATTGTAAGAATAGTCAATGTCATTCATATCAATAGTGACTTTAAAGCGAATGTTACCCTAGACTTAACAGATAAACCAACTGATAAGATTAAAATAGAAGGAGAAAACTTAGGAGATATTACTTATACAAGTGGTGATCCAGATATTGTTACAGTAGATGAAAATGGAAACATAACAGGAAAGAATCCTGGAACTACAACCATTACTATAAAGACTAGTACAGGACATGAAGAGTCCATTACTGTAACGATTACCAAAACGATTCATATTACTTATGAAAAAAGTACAGGAATCAAGAATATTGGAAAAACGAGTGATACTTGTAAAATCACAGAAAAAGGAGGATCCTGTCGTATTACTTTACCAAGCGTCGAAGGAGAAAAAGGATATCAAGTAAATGGTTGGTATGAAGCAGAAGAAAAAGTAGGAGATGCTAGTAGTACTGTTGAAGTAACAAGTGATAAAACTTATACAGCAAAAGCAGTCGCGAATACTTATACTATTGTTTATCATGCCAATGGTGGAAGTGGAAGTATGGCAAGTACGACTGCAACGACAGGAAAAAGTGTTTCTATTTCTTCTAATTCATTTACGAAAGAAGGACATACTTTTGCAGGATGGACTACCAATAGTAATGGAGAAGATGATAATAATAACTGGACAAGTTGGAGTGGAACCTGGAATTATGATAATGGAGAAAAAGGAATACAAAACAACACATTAAACCTTTATGCAAGATGGAGTATTAATTCCTATGATGTTACATATGACTATGCAACCAATGGAGGAAGTAGTGCTAGTAAAACTACTGCCAAAGTAAACTATAATAGTGCAATAGACTTAACACCAAGTGCTAGTAAAAGTGGATGGACTTTTGTAGGTTGGAATACCAACAAAGATGCAACAAGTGCCCTTACTAGTCTTACTATGAAAACAAGTAAAGTAACCCTTTATGCAATATACAGAAAAGAAGCCATTACCTATACAGTATACTTTGATGCTAACGGAAATACAATTGATGCTACAAGTAAAAGTTGTACCATACCAGCAGTATATAATAATGCAACACAAGGGGCAAGTTGTGATATACAAAATACACCAACTATTACAGCACCAAGTGCTACTCCAAGAGTAATAGGCTATAATCAAGATAAGTCAGCGACTAGTTCGCAAGTAGGAAGTAATGCTAAACTAACTGTAACCTCTAGTATAAATGGAAAAAAGTATTTTGCTATCACAACCAAAGATGCAGTAACAAGAACAGTAACCTATGAAAAAGAAACAGGAGTCAGTGCTATTGGAAAGGATAGAGACTCTTGTACGATAGGTGCAACATATAATGGAGTAAGTCAAGCAACCAGTTGTAATGTAACACTACCATCGATTACAGCAAGTAAAGGATATACAACAGATAAATGGTATAAAGGTCAAGAAACTACTGGAACAGTAGCAGGAACCAGTGTGTCTCTAAGTAGTAATGCAACATATACTGCCAAAGCGACTGCGAATACTTACACTATTGCCTATCATGCGAATGGTGGAAGTGGAAGTATGGCAAGTACGACTGCAACAACAGGAAAAAATGCTTCCATTTCTGCAAACTCATTTACAAAAGAAGGATATACTTTTGCAGGATGGACTACAAATAGTAATGGAACAGATGATGGACATGGTTGGACTAATTGGACTGGAACATGGAAGTATGATAATGGAGAGTATGGAATTACAAGTAATAAATTAACTCTTTATGCTAGATGGACTATAAATTCCTATGATGTTGCATATGACTATGCCGCGAATGGTGGAAGTAGTGCTACCAAAACGACTGCCAAAGTAAACTATAATAGTGCAATAGACTTAACACCTAGTGCAACAAAAAGTGGATGGACCTTTGTTGGCTGGAATACCAACAAAGATGCCACCAGCGCCTTAAGCAGTCTTACTATGAAAACAAGTAAAGTAACCCTTTATGCAATATATAGAAAAGAAGCCATTACTAGAACAGTAACCTATGAAAAAGGAACAGGAGTCAGTGCTATTGGAAAGACAAGTGACTCTTGTACGATAGGAGCAGTCTATAATAATGCAACACAAGGGACAAGCTGTAATGTAACACTACCATCTATTACCTCTCTTACAGGATACAACACCGGCTTTTGGGCCACTTCATCTACTGCCACAAGTGGAACTGCAGCAGGTACAAGTGTTAGTTTAAGTGGAAATGTAACATATCATGCGAGAGCACTAGATACTACGAAACCAGTATGGAGTTTGATAAGCACCACTCCTTCTAGCGGAAGTTCTGGAACTATTACAATTACATTTAAAGGAACAGATACATCTGGTTCTGCTACTTCTACATTATCAGCAAGTAATATTACAGTAAAGGTAGGAGGATCTACAGATAGTTCAGTAACAAAGACATTAAGTAGTGCTAGTAATGTTACTAACGGGAAACAATATACATTAACACTTTCAAGTTTTAGCATAAAAGGAATAGTATCTATTACTATTGCTGCTAATACCTTGTCTGATGCTAGTAATAATAAAAATGTAGAATGTAATTTAACAACTGGCGTAACGTCCTTAATACCTCTAAGTACTGCTTTAATTCAAAAAGCAAACAGTGCCGGAAATACGGATGGTGCAACAGCAACACAATTGCATCAACCATTTACAGTAAATCATGCAGTTAGTGGATGGACATCAGATCAAGCTCTTCCAGATTATAGATATATGGGAACCGATCCATATAATTATATAAAATTTAATGATGAAACATGGAGAATTATTGGAGTTCATACATTGAATAACGAAAAAAGAGTAAAGATAATTCTAGGCGCTGCTAGTGTGGGAGGTGCACATTATCCATTCTCTGTTAAAGAAGCGCCAACCTCTTATTATACTTATATAGGAATTAGCCATTGGCAATTTGCAGATTTATCTGAATTACTAAATAGCGGTCCATATTATAATAGAACACTTGGTACATGTGTTACGGGTATTGGTAAGACCGATTCATGCAATTTTAGTCATATAGGTCTTACAACGGAAGCCAAAAATTTAATAGATGATGCCCCATGGTATCTGGGAGCGATCGGAAGTGCTTCTACTGCGAGTGACTTATATGTAAAAGAGCGACGCAATAGTTCGATTGTACTAGATGATACTACTTTTCCGTCATCAGCTTACCTGAAGGTAGGGCTAATGTATCCAAGTGATTATGGCTATGCTGCAGGAAGTAGTAGTTGCCTATCAACTTCTTTGAGCAAGTATAGTACTAGTTGTAAAGATAATAACTGGCTTCGTCCAACTTATAATAATTGGCTAATTACACCTGGGGATGCCCTTTTCTCTGTTTCAGAATTAAGTAGTAATGGTAATGTTAGTTACAGTTCAAGCCCCACAAATACATCTGGTTATCGCCCTACAGTTTACTTAAAAGCTAATGTAGTAGTAACTGCAGGAGATGGAAGTAGTTCTTCTCCTTATCAAATCAGCTTATAAAATAAAACTTCTTATCAAAAACAAAATAATCGAGTAGAAAACAAAATAAGTATTTTCTACTCGATTATTATTTTAATATTTTACGGAATATGCACCTGTTTATTAATAGGAGAGCTAAGTCCTGAGAATGTTGCATTTACTGGAAGTGGCCTAGCTGTTAAATTTCTTGGAATTTCATTTAATTGCTCAGCAATAGTAGTAGGAGTAGCCTTATTCATCTCACTTGCTATAGGATTATCCTCATTTTTTTCTTCTTTCTTATCATCAACTTCACTCTTAGTAGATTCTACACTTTTCTCCTTAGTATCTTGCTTCTTATTCTTCTGATATTCTTCTTCGATATCAGCATCAATTTCAATAATACGATAAATCTCATCAAAACTAGTAAGTCCTTCTAGCACTTTTAAAAGACCATCTTGCAAAAGAGTAATAACATCAGACTCGTAAACCAAATCTTCAATATCTTCTTTTTCCACCTTTTCATTAGCAAGAGCATCTCGGATAGAATCGCTAATTTCCAAAACTTCTTGTACAGCAATACGTCCTCTATAACCATGATGACAATTAGGACAACCCTCAGAATGTGCCACATAAAGTTGATCTACATCTTTATCTAAAACCACTTTAAATATCTTCTTCTCATAAGCAGTCGCTTCTCTTTGCTCTCTACATTTTGTACATAACATTTTAGCAAGTCTTTGAGAAATAATTCCAGTTAAAGCACTAGATAATAAATATCGTTCTACATTCATATCCATAAGACGTTCAATAGTAGATAAAGAATTATTCGTATGGATCGTAGATAAAACTAAATGCCCTGTAATAGAAGCACGAACCGCAATTTGTGCTGTCTCACTATCACGAATCTCTCCAATAAGTATAATATTAGGATCTTGTCTTAAAATAGAACGTAAAACAGTAGCAAAAGATAGGCCGATTTCACTATTTACCTGTACTTGATTCATCCCCTCAATATTCATTTCAATCGGATCTTCCACCGTAATAATATTTGTCTCTGGCTTATTTAAAGTTTGTAAAATAGAATAAACAGTCGTAGATTTACCAGAACCAGTCGCACCAGTAATTAAAATGATACCATTGGGTACTTGAATCATTCGCTTTAACTTAACAAAATTTTCATCACTAAAACCCAAACTTTCAAGACCAGATAAACTTCTAGAATAGTCAAGAATACGAATAACAATCTTTTCACCCTTATTAGTAGGTAGAGAAGAAACACGCATATCTAGATTCACTCCACCAATAATCCCTTTAATAGCACCATCTTGTGGTAAGCGACTTTCTGTAATATTCATATTAGCAAGTAGTTTTAATCTTGTCGTTAAATTTCTTTCATATGCTTTTGGAATAAATGTATAATCATGTAAATCACCATCAATTCGAATCCGCACCATCATCCCAGCATCTCTTGGATCAAAATGAATATCACTCGCATTATTAGAAGAAGCATAAACAATAATATGATCAGCAATTTGTGTAATCGCTGTTTTTGCAAAATCAAATGTCACCACATGAGTCAACCCCTTTGTTATTTTCCTATGGTATTTTACTATAAAATAGTATATAATAATTTTAGAAAAATAGCAAGGAAAGATGTGGATATATGAAAAACGAAAAAGGATTTGTTTTAGCCGAAACATTAGTAGTAGCAGTAGCAGTAATGGGAATATTTTCTCTTCTTTATGCAAACTATTATCCATTAATTGGTGAATATGAAAAAAGAGAAGTCTATGATGATATTGATAGTAAATATATCGCACATTGGGTAAGAAAAATATTAGTAGAAAAAAATACCAATCTCACTTTTACTACCATGAATAGTTGTGGAGGAAATTGTCGGATTATTTATGCCTCATACTATCAAGATAAAAAAGAATCAGAAGAAAAAGTCACTCGCGAAAAGAAAGTCTTACTAGATCAGACAGATACCTTTTTAGGCAATAATGCTCCCTTTTTACAAAATTATATAGAAGCAACGAATATTAAAGCAATTCTAATGACTCCTTATAATATAGAAAGCTTCAAAGACTATGTAAAAGCGAATAAAACAATTACTGCAACGAATATATCTGATCAAACAAATTTGAATAAACAAGTTTTTACTCGAGGTTTTCGTGATTATATAGAATATTTACCAAAATATAATAAAACTCCATCGACAAATGGTGCTAACTACCGAGTCATTGTACTAATAGATCACAATACTTCCAAAGAATATGATTCATATGCCACAATCGAGGTGAAAATATGAAAAAATTAAATAATAAAGGCATGACTTCTATTGAAGTATTAATTAGTTTTTTAATTGTCACTGCGATTGCAATTTCTCTTTTTGATACCGTAACAAGTTATAAAACAAAGCAACAAATAGAGTCCTATAAAAACACAGTAATAGAGTATAAAAACTCTCTAACAAAACTAATAAACGATGATATTATCAAATATAAATTAGCGACAGTATCTGTCCCTCTTCAAGTAGCAGATACAGACAAAATTACATATAAGATGACCCTTTATTTTGAGAAAAACTTACTAAATAAAACAGCATGCTCTACAAATTACCAAGCATTAGGATGTCATAAAACAATAGAAGTAGTAAAATATATAAAACTACCCCCAAATGTAGCAGAAGGGGAAAGGGTAGACTACATTATTTATCCAGAAGTAGTAGGAACAACGATTAGAAAGCAAACCCTGAAACTACCTGATATAGGATCAGGATATGAAGAAGAGGAAGAATTTATGGTAAAAGATATTCGATATAGCAGTATCTCCTTAAAAAATCATAGTGATAATCTAGTAATCGATATTGGAATATATCACCATGAATTATCAGACTATTATCACATTTATATAGCATCCCCTCTTGCTTATTATAATAATACGGAAGATTTAGTACTACCTCTTATAGAAGATTAAATAGTGAAAAAAGATAAAATAGTAAGATACTAATACCAACCTGTGAGACTCTTCCCAAAAGAAAGTGACGATACAATATATTAGTATCTTTTATAATGCTTAAAACTTGCATATGAATGGAAAGAGATCCAAAAGAAAGAAATAGCAAAATAATGATTCCTTGATAAAAAGGAGAAAATCCTGCTGGTATATGACTAATTCCTTTTGTTACTTCAAGTAATCCTGTAATAAGATAAGAGTAAGAATGCAAAGGAACTATCTTTATAGTAACGCCACTAAGTACAAAAAACAAAATACTAGTACCTAATATCAAAAACATAAGACGAAAAGTTTGAAAAATAGAATTAGATAAAGCACTAACAAAACTCTCATTAGTTGAGTAATATGGTAAAAAGGATTCCTCTTTTCTTTTAGGTCTTACAATAAAAGCAATCATAAAATTAGCAAGAAAATGACTAATGAAAATAAGAATCGTAAGGGTTTTATTTTTAGTAATTAAAAAACAAGTTCCTAAAATAAAAAGAGGATTAGAAAAATGAGTAAAAGTAATGAGATAATTTGCCATATTATCTGATATAATACCTTTCTCTAGAAGTTCTTTTGTATATTTAGCCCCACTAGGAAATCCAGAAATCATAGAAAGAAATAATACAAAAGCACCCATACCACTACAATGAAAAGTCTTTTGAAAAAGTGCATCAAAAAAACGAGCAATTTTTTCTGGAAAATGGTAGTAAATTAATAAGTCTGTAATAATATAAATAGGAAATACAGCTGGAAAATATTTTGTAATAAAAACAAAAAGGGCAGTTTGTACTTCAGAAATAACAAAGGAAGGGTAAACAAGAATAAAAAGTAAAAAGAAAACTAAAACCAAAATAATAATATTAGAATAATCTTTTTTTAGCATATTTCACCTACTTTTTGTTATAATGGTAGAAAGGGATGATAAGAGTGTTTAATAGACTGTATGAAAAAATAAAAAAAATTATGAAAGAAAACTATAAAGGAGCATTCATACTATTACTATTTTATGGTGTATTAATGTTTCCACTAGATTACTATATAGTAACTGGTGGTGGAACGATTGATACCAAAAATAGAGTTCAAATAAAAAATAGTTACAAACAAAAAGGGAGCCTTCATCTAGCTTATGTCTCAGAGTTAAAAGGAAACGTAGCAACCTACCTTTTAAGTTACATCATCCCACATTGGGAAAGAACCAGTGCTAATCTTTATAAAATAGAAGAAAAAGAAGACACAGACGCAATTGATTTTAGAAATCGTCTAGAATTAGAAGAATCCATTAATGCCGCCATTAAAGTAGCATATGAAAAAGCAAATAAAAAATTTGTAGTAGAAAAAGAACACACTTATATTATTTATGTTAGTGACAAAAATGATAACAAATTAAAAGTAGGGGATGAATTAAAACTAGTAGCAGGAGAAAAAGTAAAAGATTTAGATGAATTAAGAGACATAATTAATACCTATGAAGTAGGAGATAAAATAAGTCTAACGATTATAAGAGAAAAGAAAGAAAAAAAAGTAGATGCAGAAGTTTATTTAGAAGATGGAAAAAAGATTCTAGGAATTAGTATTATAAAAAGTTATGAATATAAAACAGATCCTGAGATTCAATTAGTCTTTAATAAAAGCGAATCAGGACCTTCTGGAGGAATGATGCTAGCACTAGATATCTATAATAAATTAACAAAGAAAGATATCACAAAAGGCTATAAAATCGTAGGAACTGGAACGATAGACGAAAGAGGAAAAGTAGGAGAAATTGGCGGTATAGAATATAAACTAATGGGCGCTGTAAAAGAAAAGGCAGATATCTTTATTGCCCCTTCTGGAACAAACTATAAAGATGCCAAAAAATTATCTCAAAAGAAAAAATACAAAATAAAAATAATAGAAGCAAAAACACTAGACAATGTATTAGAAAGCCTAGAAAAATTACCAAATAAAGAAAAGTAAGACGAAAGTAGAGGAGTATGACGTATGAAAAGAAGTACAGTAAATAGGAGTAAGCTATCACCAATGATGCTTCAATATATGGAGATAAAAGATCAGTATGAAGATTCAATTATCTTTTTTCGCCTAGGAGACTTTTATGAAATGTTTTTTGAAGATGCAATCACTTGTAGTAGAGAATTAGAACTAACGCTAACTGGAAAACAAGCAGGACTAGAAGAAAAAGTCCCTATGTGCGGAGTTCCTCATCATGCCTACAGTAATTATATTGATACCCTAATAAATAAAGGTTACAAAGTGGCAATATGTGAACAAATTGATGATCCTAAAACTACAAAAGGAATGGTAAGACGAGAAGTTATTCAAGTAGTCACGAAAGGAACAAGATTAGATGAACGACTGGATGCCAAAGATCATAACTTCATAGCAAGTCTCTATGACTTTGGCTATTGTTTTGCTCTTAGTTATGCTGATATTACAACAGGCGAATTTTTTGCTGAACTTTTTTCAAAAGAAAGAGAAAAAGTAGTCCGTGAAATAGCAAAACTTTCACTAAAAGAAATCATCGTAAATGATAATATGGATCGTGAACTGATTAATACTCTAAGAACAAAATATCAAATACTAGTAACCATACGAGATGAACTATTAAAAAACAATAGCTATTCCTATATCTATGAAAAAATAGAAGATGAAAGAATTATTACAACCATTCATCATCTCTTATCCTATTTACTAGATACTAAGAAAAAAGAATTAACACACTTACAAAAATGTATTCAAATAAAAGAACAAGATCACCTCTTATTTGATGTAAACACAAAGAAAAACCTAGAATTAACGGAAACAATGCGTACAGGAGAAAGACAATATAGTCTTTTATGGCTTCTAGATAAAAATAAAACAGCCATGGGTAGTAGATTTTTAAAATATAATATCGAAAATCCCCTAACAAAGAAAGAGGAGTTAATAAGACGGTATGACATGGTAGAAAAACTATCAACAGAGTTTATTCTAAGAGATGATTTAATAAAATGTCTAGATAGAGTATATGACCTAGAACGCTTAGCGGGTAGAATTAGTTATGGAAATTTAAATGCTAGAGATATGATTCAGTTAAAAACTTCTCTAGAAGCTCTTCCAGAATTAAAAGAAATTTTAGAAAAATTAGAATACGATAAAAAAATAGAACCATTAGAGGAAGTATGCTCTTTATTAGAAAAATCTATCAAAGAAGAAGCCCCATTTTCTCTACATGAAGGAGGCTTAATTAAAACTGGTTATAACAAAGAACTAGATGAACTTAGAAAAATCAGTAGTGGTTCTAAAGAATTTATTCTAGAGCTAGAACAAAAAGAAAGAGAAAAAACAAAAATTAAAAACTTAAAAGTAGGTTTTAACAAAGTTTTCGGATATTATATTGAAATAAGCAAAGCAAATAAAAACTTAATCAAAGACGAATTCGGCTATGATAGAAAACAAACTCTTGCAAACTGTGAAAGATATATTACAAAGGAATTAAAAGAAAAAGAGAATATTATTCTAGGAGCAGAAGAGAAGATTATAAACTTAGAATATAAATTATTTATGGATATCAGAGAAGTAGTAAAAAGATATATTGATACGATTCAAAAACAAGCTAAAATTATTAGTGAAATAGATATGTTACAAGCGTTTTCTCTCATCTCAGAACAAGGCAAATATGTAAGACCAACGCTAGTAGAAGATCACACTTTAGAATTAATCACTTGTCGTCATCCAGTAATAGAAAAGGTAATGAAAGAAAAATATGTCTCAAATGATGTTGTTATGGATCAAACAACAAATATTTTACTAATCACAGGACCCAATATGGCAGGAAAATCAACTTATATGAGACAAACAGCAATTACGATAATCATGGCACAGATCGGTTGTTTCGTCCCTTGTTCGAAATGTATCATGCCAATATTTAATAAAATATTTACAAGAATTGGAGCAAGTGATGACCTAGTAAGTGGAGAATCTACTTTTATGGTAGAAATGAAAGAAGCCAACTACGCATTACAAGAAGCAGATGAAAACAGTTTAATTCTATTTGATGAATTAGGACGAGGAACTGCTACTTATGATGGAATGAGTCTAGCCCAAGCAATACTAGAATATATTCATGATAAAATAAAAGCAAAAACTCTTTTTTCTACACATTATCATGAGTTAACTATTTTAGAGAAAGATTTAAAACAATTAAAAAACGTTCATGTCTCAGCCATAGAAGAAAAAGGCAAACTAACATTTCTTCATAAAGTAAAACCAGGTTCTGTAGATAAAAGTTATGGAATCCATGTAGCATCCCTTGCCAATTTACCATCTTCTTTAATTGAACGTGCTTCCGATATTTTAAGTGTCTACGAAAAAAAGAATATCAAAAAAGAAACATTTACTCAAACCTCTCTTTTTGAACAATTAGAAGAGGAAATTGAAAAAGCAGAAGAAAAAGAAAACCCAATTGAAAAAGAAATAAGAGAATGTAATCCTCTAGAAATGACCCCAATTGATGCCTTAAACTTTATTTACGAATTACAAAAAAAGGTGAAAAATCATGAGTAAATAACTTTTTTTCTGTACGATCAAATTTCCAAAAATTCCCTCTGTTAATATTGTACCTAATTTGCTACAATTAACTTGGGGTGAATAATATGGGACGATATTTTGCAAATGGTCTATTGACCACTTTTAGCATTAAAAAGAGAAAAAGTGGATTTATTGATCGTAATTTTGATCTAAAACAAGAATTAGATAATATTTTAAAAGATATAGGTAGAATCATTGATCCTGAACTATATGAAATGATAGATCAAACTGAAGAAGAATATATTTTTTCTTTGAAGACTACTATTGTAGATGAACACTTTCAAGAATTAATAAAAGAATTATCCTCTTTAACAAGACCAAATACTTATGGATTTGTTAGTCCTAGAGAAGGAAATACGGAGGATGTTAAATCAATGACCACTTGCCCTGTTCATGCAAGTAGAAATCAAGAAGAAAGCTACATCATTGAAGGCGCAGGCTATACCAAAGTAGAAGATTATCAGTATTTTCCTTTCTATTGGTTAATAAAAGATGAGCGAATTTTTAGAAATATAACAGTGACAGGTTCAACCATAGTAATATGGATGGATCACTATAAATATTGTGGCGAAGATGAATCGGGAATATTAGAAGTTGTAAATGAATTAAAAGTAAAATATTATCAAAGTAAATTAGCGAAAGCACTTATTTATTATATTCCGGAATGATATTATGAAAAGCAATAAGATAGACAATTTTAAAAATAAAGAACAAATGCTCCTAGATTTAGAGTATCAATTAATAAGAGATTTTATTAAAATAAGAAAAGAAGAAAAATTAAGTCAACAGGAAATGGGAGAGGCATCAAAAACCATTAGAGAAACAATTGCTAAAATCGAAAATCAAATTGTCTCTCCACAAGTAAGTACTTTAATAAAGATTTTGTATCCACTAGGATATACAATAAAAATTGAAAAAATAAAAGAGAATAAATGAACGAAAGATAGTATAGTATTACTACCTTTTTGCCTAAAAGTCTGTATTTACAATAAGTACAGGCTATTTTTTTGCATAATTTAAATATTTAGGTAAAATCGTTTTAAAAGTAAGTGCATCTTCTTGAAATTTATGGTATGCTAATAATAGGTGAAAGATATGAACGAAAATAAAAAATCTAGTTTTATTCGTGAACATAAAATGAGTTTTTTTGTTATAATTAGCGCTGTAATTATGGCAATTGGACTATCTTTTGCATGGTTACAGTTAACTCTTAGAGGAGATAAAGAACTAGTAATGACTGCTGGTAGTCTAAAACTTGTGCTAGATGATACGATGGAAGGAGGCATCAACTTAGAAAAAGCAATTCCAGTTCAAGATGAAGAAGGACTAACACAGGTTGGTTATACTTTTACCCTGGAAAATACAGGAAAGATAGATAGTAGTTATGAGATCTATTTAGATGATTTACCACTAGAGGAAACACAAACTAGAATGAGAAATGACTTCCTAAAGTATCAATTAGTAAAAGATGGAGAAGAAATATCTCTAGACCTATTAAGTACCACAGGAGAAAATCCTAATCGACTTTTAGATAAAGGAGAAATTGGACCTAATGAAAAGTATACTTATACTTTAAAGTTATGGATCGATTATGATGCAACGAATGAAGTTATGAATACAATATTTAAAGGACAAATTAGAATAGAAGCAATACAGACAAAGTATAAAAGTTTATATAAACAAATAGCAAATAAAGCAGTACTAGACAATCAAGCAAGCAAATTTGTAACAAGTAGTACAGGTATTAATTTTGGAGAAATTTCATCTGATACCAATGGAAAAGGAGTATATACATTTTCATCAACAAAAAATGAGAAGTATCCAGTTCATTATTATAGAGGAGCGGTAACTGATAACAATGTAAAGTTTGCAAACTTTTGCTGGAAGATCGTTAGAACAACAGAAACTGGTGGAGTAAAACTAATCTATAATGGAACACCAGATGTAGAAGGAAAATGCACTAATACAACAGGAGAGTCTACACAAATAGGAACAAGTGCATTTAATGAGACTTATAATTCTTCTGAATATGTAGGATATATGGTAAATAATACAACTGACTCAACGATTAAAGTAGTTATAGACACTTGGTATCAAAATAATATGACAGATTATACTGATAGATTAGAAGATAGTGTATGGTGTAATGATCGAAGTTCTAGAGTAGATGGAAGTAATATAATATTTGGAGCATATAATAGAACTGTTGTAAATAAAAGCCCGAGTTTATTATGTGCAAATGACGCTGATAAATTTATGATTGATGATAAAAATGGGAATGGATTATTAACCTATCCTGTGGCACTCTTAACCACAGATGAGGTAATGCTAACAGGAGGAGTAACTGGCATTAAAAATAATAGCTATTATCTATATGTAAACCAACCATGGTGGTTATTATCGCCATCTTACTTTGGGACTGATAGTCACATGTTTTTGATAGGTTCTTTAGCTGATATGGGATATAGTATTGGAAACAGAGTTTGTGGTGTACGTCCAAGTGTCTCTCTTGCTCCAAGCACTAAAATTACAAGCGGAGATGGTACTATGAATAATCCATTTGTAGTTAAGTAAGAAAACTAAATTTTAGCACATACATATTTTAATATAAAAGAGAATGTGATAAAATAAATAAATGAATTTAGGAGAAATTATGAAAGCAAATTACGAAAATGAAGATTATAAAATGAATATAAAAATGATACTCATGATTTTTGGAATTATCTTATTTTTAACTATTTGGGAAATCTTTAATTTTCTGCAAAATGGGATAGAAGCAAAAGGAATCATACTTTTTTTCTTTTTTCTTGTTCCACTACTTATTGTACAAGTTTTCCTATATAAAGAAAAAAAGAAAAAAATGAGCAGGAGAGAGCAAAATCAGCTTATCATGCAAAAAGGACAAGTAGTAGAGGGAACTATCCTAAAAATATGGACAGAAAAAACAGAAGTAGGAATTGATTCAGATTCTCGTCATGTCATAAGAAATAATAAGGCAAAAGTGTCTTTTCAATATCAAAATCAAGAAAAAATAATAGAGCTAGATCAGTTATGTTTTAGAGTAAAAGAACAATATAATGGTAAAAAAGTAAAAGTCTACATTT
>CAZWXX010000019.1:0-14173 GCA_964637865.1 uncultured Muribaculaceae bacterium
GGCATTGTATATCTTTGATTTAAATAACGAAGAGCAGCCGCAAGTTCTCCATTAGCACCACCATATTGTGTAGATAAAATTTTTGCCATTCTTAAATCTTTCTTTTTAATATTGATAGGATATTGCAATCTTTTTTCATATTTCCACATAATTAAACTCCTCCTTCCCAAGGCCAAGTTGAACTTACCCACTGAAATGGTACTATTGATCCACTACTACTAGAAACTGTAAGAGGACCATATTTTTGTTGATACTCTTCCATTAATGCATTTGCTCTATTACTATAGTCATGAAACAAACGTAACATAGAAGAATTATTTGGATAATTATCTAAGTAAAGATTTAATTCATGTGCAGCAAAAGCCATTCTCGAAAACTCTAAAAACATCCTCTCTCGCTCATTATTAGCCCTAAGTACTGTTGGCTTATAATTTTTATATTGTTGATAAAGATTAGAAAATAAATTTCCTTTATCATATGCCTCTTGTGGTGTAGAAAGATGAATACCATCATTTCCCATATTCATATCAGATGGATTCATACCCACATTCATTTTAGGAAGCAAATCATTTTGTGCCAATACATTAAAATCATCAAAAGAATTTGCCCTGTTATACTGATTTAATAAATAATCATAGTTATTCATGTTTATCCTCCTTTATAAATAATCTATTCCTAGGCACTAATAATGTATGGATATTTGTCCTAAAACAAAAAAATTTACTTGTCAAAACCTATTTTTTCTGATAAGATATATATGTTTCATGGCGATATTGGTGAAGTGGTTAACACGCTGGTTTGTGGCACCAGTATGCAAGGGTTCGATTCCCTTATATCGCCCCATTATGAAATCTGCTCGAACTTTTCGAGTTTAGATAAAAACTAATCTAGAAATGGATTAGTTTTTTTGTTATTAAAATTATCGTTTTAATACTCTTCGTTTAGATTTTTTATCATTAGATATATCTACAATGAATTGATGTATATCTTCAGTTGTTACATTTCGTTTTTCTAAATACACCTCTTCAATGCTATTCATAAATCCTAATAAATAGTTACTATCTCTTAAAACGAAAGATAATGCATTCTTTATTTCAAAAAAACAAATATCAGTATGTTTATTCATATCAATATAGACTCCACAATATTCCTCATCCGGATAACAACCTTCACTATCAATTTTTGATTTAAAACAAATATCTCTGTCATTATAATGAATAGTTAATTTATGATAACCGATTAATTCACTCCATTGTGATCGCCTGAACCATTCTTTTTCTTTTTCTAATTTTGCACTCATATTTTCTTCATAGTGATTAATAATATATGCCAAAGAATTTAAAATTAATCTTCTATCTAGAACACAAGATTTTTCAAATTCTCTTCTTTTTTGTTTTTGAATTTGCTCTTTTGTCTTTTCCTCTATTTCTTTTTTTCTTTGTTGTTGTAATTCTATTGATATTTCTAAAAATCCTTGCAAAATTCCTTCTAAACCTTTTTCACTGATTTCTTCTAATGATTCACTAGATCTTCTTTCATACAAATAATCTATGAATAGTTGAATATATTCTATATCTTTATTTTGCAAATGATATTGCGATGAAGTATTTTTACTAAAATCAGATGGTGGTAAATAGCATTTTTCTTTTTTTTCACTAATATCAAAAAATAATTTTTCTTGTTTCATATTTTTAATTTCGTAATCAGGATAAATATACATAATGTCTCTATTACTTGATTTCGGTTCTATACAATAATCATAATTTGAAAAATAATATTCTATTCCTTCAAATAAAGTCATAAGTTTCGCTATAATCTTTCCTATCTGTACCAAATCATATGTAGAATATTTTACTATTTTATTTTTAAGTCTTATTTCTTCTTGTTGCAATTCCTTTAGTTCTTTTATTTCTTGACCCCTCTCTATCTTTTTCTTTAATTCCAAAATACCACAATTTAATTTATTTAATGATTCAATATCTTTAATGTATATTTCTGCCATAATATCCACTCCTTATTTGAATTATATACAAAAAATATGATATAAGTATAATATATATTTCTTATATCAAATATAAATAGGAGTGATATTATGAATATTAATTTAGATCTTTATCGTATATTTTATATTGTTGCTAAAGAAGGAAGTATATCAGCATCATCTAATATTTTATTTATATCTCAACCAGCAATTACATTTCAAATAAAAAAATTAGAAAAACAATTAGGTGTTAGTTTATTTACAAGAACAAAACATGGAATGATATTAACAGATGAAGGAAAAGTATTATTTGAATATGTTAAAAATGGAATAGAAAATATTAGTAATGGTGAAAATGCTTTATCTAATCTAAAAAATTTAGATAGTGGAACTATTAGAATAGGCGTTTCAACAACAATATGTAGATATATCTTAATGCCTTATTTAGAAAGATTCCACAAAAAATATCCAAATATAGATATTCAAATAAACAATAATATTTCAAATAACTTAATAAAAGAATTAAGAAATGGTAATCTAGACATCTTAATGTTATTTTCACCATTAACTGAGAATAAAGACTTAATAATGACTCCAATTAAAGATGTTCAGGATATATTTGTTGGAAATAAAAAATATTATAATTTAATAAACAAAAGTAATAATCTAAATGATTTTAAATCATATCCATTAATTTTCCCAAATATTTCATCTAATAGTAGAACATACTTGAATAAGTATTTAAAAGATAATAATGTTGATTTAAAACCTAAGTTAGAAGTTATGAGTTATAATTTGATTGTTGATTTAATAAAAGCTGGATTTGGTATTGGATATGTTACGAAAGAATTTATAAAAGATGAATTAGAGAACAAATCATTATATGAAATAAACATAACTCCAAGCATTCCAAAAAGGACTATTGTAATTGCTATAATGGATAAAAAAGAACCTAATTATAGTGTAAAAAAATTAATAGAAACGATAAAACAATAAAAATAAGATCCAATTTTATGATAGTTGCATTATAAAGGTGATAATGATTCATCGTTTATCAACTTTATTTTAGAGTTTCAAATAATGAAAGAGATTAGTTTTTTATTTTAAATACTTTTTAATGTATAATATTGAATATGAAGTTCATACTAAAAATAAAACAAAATAAAATATTTTAGCACTCGTACTTGACAACTGCTAAATTTAGTAGTATAACTATTGATTGAAAGGAAAGGTGATATTAATGTTACCAAGAAAATTTTATTTTAATGATTTTGACCATTTTTTTGAAGATGAAGGAGCAAAAATGAAATGTGATATTTATCAAAAAGAAAATACCTATCATGTAGAAATGGATCTACCTGGATTTTCAAAAAATGAAATTAGAATTGAGTGCAACAAAGGAAACCTAGTTGTAACTGCTGAAAAAGAAGAACAAGAAGAAGATACAGAAGATAAAAAATATATTCGTCGTGAAAGAGTTTATGGAAAATATTCACGTAGTTTCTACTTAGGAGATATGAATGAAGATGCAATAGAAGCAGAATATACAGATGGAACACTTCACATTATCATTCCAAAATTAAAAGAAGAAAACAACAAAAAACAAATCAATATAAGATAACAAAAAAAGCTACTTCAAAGTAGTTTTTTTATATAATTTTATTATAAATTATACTATTTATCATCTTTAATAAATAACAAAATAATCGTATTTAATATAATACAAATCATAGTAAGAGAAATTAAAAAAAAGTTATTTCGACAATAATCCATACTAAGTTCATATAAAGCACTAGGATGAAATTGTACTAACATAATTCTAGTAAAAATAATTCCTAAATAAAAAGTAAGCATAATAGTTAAAAAATTATAAAAATTAACTTTTTCCATAATTTTCTTTTTAGTTAAAATCATAAATAAACGAATAACTATATAAATAATAACAGTACCAAGAAATAAAATACCAGCAAAACCAGTTTGCAAAAGATAAGGAAATAAAAAACATACCATAATCAAAAAAATAACTTCCGAAATAAGACTCATATAATATAAAATTTTATTCATTATCCTTTATGATTCACCTCTTCAATCTCATCATTAAATATTTCATCAAATCTTGGTATTTCTTTTTGAATAACGTCAGGATAAATATTTTTAGAGTTTAAAATAGCCTTTCTAAAATCTATAATATTAACATCTTTCCTATTATCAAAAATAGCATAAGAAAATGCTTGTTGTACAATAGTCAAAGCAATATCAGGATATCTAGATCCAATTTCATAAATTCTTTTATACTCACTTGTAATTTCCGTAATAAACGTCATAACTCTCTGTTGAATAAAGGGACTATATAACATCTTAGCACCCGTTCTAGCCTCTATTTTAGGTAGAGTTCCAAGCAAAATAGAAACAGTCTCCTCCAAAGTAGGTTCTGAAACCTCCACCTGTTGAAAACGTCGTACAAAAGCCTTATCCCTTAAAATATAACGTTCATACTCTTCTGTAGTAGTAGCACCAATAACCTTAATATCTCCACGATCTAAACCAGGTTTAAACATATTAGCAAAGTCAAGTGCTTCACCCTTAGCTCCCATTAAAGTATGAATCTCATCAATAAATAAAATTAAATTATGATAAGACTTTAACTCATCTAAAAGAATTTGAATTCTACTTTCGCCAGTTACAGGATCCACTCCCAGAAGTGCTGATGTATTAACCTTAATAATCGTATAATCTTTTAATACATTAGGGACATTACCAATTTGAATGCGATAAGCAAGTCCTTCAACAATTGCTGTCTTACCAACTCCAGGTTTTCCAGTTAAAATAGCAGATTTATCTGGAGTTAATAAAATTAAAACCAATTGTTTAATTTGTTCATCGCGCCCAATAGCAGGATTAGTAATATACTCTTTTTTAGTAAAATTCTCCCCATATGTTTCTAAAATACTAATTCGTTTCTTCTTAATATCAAACTCTTGATTCATAAGCACTCCTCCTCTAGGATAATACCACTACCAATATATAATATCATTTATTGATAGTCAATATTTTTAAAACAAATTCCATAACAAAAAAGAGTTTAAAACCCTTAATTTTGTTTTCTTGCTATGACAACAAAAGTAATAGCACCACCAATAATTACAATAGAAACAATTAAAATGATGAGATCAGAAGAAGAAGTTTTGTTGGCTTTATTGTCCACTTTAACATCACTAACAGTAGTATCAACACCCAACTCTTTCATAACATCATAACGATCTTCTTTTTCATATTCTGATTTAATTAAGTTTTGAATTTCTTCATTCATACTAGCAGAATAACCAGAAAAAGTTTTCTCACCAATAACAATATAAGGAACTCCACTTGCCTCTTCCTCAAATTTATCAGCAACTTTCTCCATCAAAGCCCCATTATCTTGGTTTTCCCATACTTCATAAGTAACAATATTCATATACTTACCATATTCATCAATAATAGAAGATAAATACTCTAAAAATTCATGACAATGAGAACATCCATTTCCACGGAACAAATAAACATTTACCTTATTTTCTTGATTATTCTTATAATCATGGTCAAACGCAATTTCCTCTTCAGCACATGCTTCTTGAATAGAAGTTGGACTAGAAGAAATACTCTCTTCCTCCGCCATAACAGAAATTGGCATTAACATAGCAAATAGAGTAACTATACTCATCAAACGTATCCATATTTTTTTCATCTTATTTTACCTCTTTTCTAAATATTACAATTCTTATTATACTATCTTTTTTTTAACTTGCCAAATATTTCACAAATTTTTTATTTTAAAGATATTCACGATAATACTTTAAGACATCTTGCATTTCTCTAACAATAATTTCATTGATTGGATTATCTGGAATACTTTCTTCTAATAAATGATCTATTTTCTCTAACGGAACATATAAAAGTGTAAAATCTCCTGCTTGTTCTTGTTCATCTAAATGACTAGCATCTAACTGTGGAACTTCATCCGTATAAATTAGATAATAATAAATAATAATTTTTTTATTTAAATTACTATTTAAATAATTAACATGATACTCTACTCGTTTTAAAAAAGGATTTAATTCTCCACTTATAAAAATACCTGTCTCTTCTTCTACTTCTCGCTGTAAACACTCTAATATATTTTCTCCCTCTTTTAAATGACCACCAGGAAATTGATAAGTCTGATAAGAATATCCAAGTAAAATTTCATTCCTAGAATTAATGATCAAAGCTTTCGCTCGAATCACTGTTTTATCAATATCATCTTCCTCTAAATGATGCATATTATAAACTACTTCTCTCAAAAAACATCTCCCCTATTCCTCTCGCATTATTATAAAGTTTCATATCAATTTTAAATTCTATTTTCCATTAATTTATCGGCTATCATATTTAACTACTTTATAACTAAATTTTAATTATTATCTAGTTTGCTAATTTTTGCATAAACATCATACCAACTAAAACATCTAATAATGTTCTTTCCAAAACAATTTTCATTGTAGCCTGCATGAAAACAAATAACAGGTAACTTAGTAGAAATTTTATTAATATTATCAACTTTATCCTCAATCATTAAATTAATTCCATTATTAAGGCATATGTCTAATTTATCTTCAGGAGAAAAAATAATCCTATCATATAAAATATTATTTTTTATTAACCATTCTTTCACAATCTTTTTATTTTCTTCATAGAGCATAACATTAGCAGAATGAGATAAGGAGCTTCCCCTAGCAGTGATTATAAAAATTTCATTCCCATCTTCCCTTAATTTTTTAATTACTTCTGCTGCAAATTTTCTTATATTTACATTAATACAATAATCAATAAAACATTTTTTCCAAAATTCATCGTCACACTGCTGAGTTGAATCAAAAATGTCACAAGTTTCATATCCTTTATGATTAACGATTTCTTTTTTATAATATTTATAATAAAATTTACTACCATAATCTAATTGCCATTGCTCTATATCAGTTAATACTCCATCGATATCGATTCCTATTCTCATGTTTTTCACCTTCTTTGATTTACTCACTACATTTTGAGGTTTATCATTTACTATAGAAACTACATTATCACATCATATTACAACTTTGTCTTATTAGCTCTCTCTACTATCTTACCATTTAGTATTCTATATCTATATTTTATTGTCCACACTAGATAATATTTATGTCATATTGATTTTCTCATACCGAATTACCTCTTTCATTCTCTTATTATATCATCATTAATATAAGGCAACAATAAATTGTCTTTAAAATATATAATATTAGACACATTACTTCACATAAAAATACACCTACGAGGTGCATATCTTTTAGTAAAATAATAAATGTCGTTTAAATGTCGTTTTTTAACTCTTAAATTTTCTACAAAACCCTTATAAAATAAAGTGACACTGTCTCTCGACAGTGTCTTCAGGGGGTTCGGTTGAATATACTCTCACACTTTAGTCCGTGAGAGATATCAGCGTGACATACATCACGCACTTTAATCATACGAGATATTTACAAAAAAGTCAATGAACTTCTGAAAGTTATTTCTCATTTGACACAAAAATACAATTTTAATTCATAAAAATTCCGGAAATTAACTTTTGCTTAAGCTCACAATCACTAACCTCACTACTTTTAAGATACTCTTCAGAATCTTTTTTTGCTTGCAATAAAATCTTGTAATCTTGCCTTAAATTAGCAATTTTAAAAGCCATATCCCCACTTTGCTTAGTGCCAAATAAATCACCATGACCACGCAATTTAAAATCCTCTTCACTAATAACAAAGCCATCCTGCACTTGTTTCATAATTTCTAATCTTTTAGTATCACTATCGCTAATTAAAATACACTGTGACTGCACACTTCCTCTACCTACTCGTCCTCTTAATTGATGAAGAGTAGAAAGTCCAAATCGATTAGCATCAAAAATAACCATAGTAGTAGCATTAGGAACATCAACACCTACCTCAATTACCGTAGTAGAAATTAAAATTTGAATTTTATTTTGTAAAAATTCTTGCATAATCAAGTCTTTCGCCGCTGTCGCCATTTTACCATGAATAATATCAATATGATACTTATCTTTAAAAGCAAGTTGCATCTGATCTTTCAAATGACACACAGATTTCAAATCTCCCGAATTTTCATTATCTTCAATTAAAGGAGCGATAACATAAATCTGATGATTTTTCTTTAACTCTTCATACATCATGGATAAAACATCTTTAATTTCATCATTCGTCTTAATATAAGTAGTAATTGGTTTTCTTCCCTCTGGACGCTCTTTAATCAAAGTAACATCCATATCACCATAAATAGTTAAAGCATAAGTCCTAGGAATTGGAGTAGCACTCATGTATAAAATATCAGGCATATAACCTTTATTTTGTAAATTAGTACGCTGATTAACACCAAATCGATGTTGCTCATCTGTAATAACAAGTCCTAAATTATGATATTCTACTTCTTCTTGAATCAAAGCATGCGTACCAATAATGAAAGAAATATCTCCATTTTTAAGTCCCTCATAAATTTGCTGTTTTTCTCTCTTAGAAGTAGATCCTGTCAAAAGTTCTAAGCGATAAGGCGTATTTTGTAATAACTCTTTTAAATTATAATAATGTTGTGTAGCCAAAATCTCAGTAGGTGCCATTAAAGCTGACTGATACCCAGAAAGTACATTCACATACATAGCAAGAAAAGCAACAACGGTTTTCCCACTACCAACATCTCCTTGTAATAACCGATTCATTCGATGAGGTGCACGTAAATCATCCACAATCTCTAAAATAGCCTTTTCTTGATCCAAAGTAAGATGAAAAGGTAAAGTCTGAATAAACTGCTCAACTTGATTATCAGAGATTTCTCTACTAAGTCCTTTATTATTTAACTTATTTTGCCTTTTCAAATAACTAATCTTAAACATAAATGAAAATAATTCTTCATATTTCAAACGATAAATAGCATTCTCTAACTTTTCCATACTAGGAGGATTATGAATAATATTAAGAGCAGTTCTTTTATTTACAAATTGATACTTTTCCAAATACTCATTTGGAATATAATCAGGAACTTCACGACCATACATTAAAAGTGCCATATTAATGTAACTACTTAAACTTTTATTAGTAAGACCACTAGTACAATGATAAACAGGTTCTATCCGCTCTTTAGTAGAAAGTCCACCCATCTTAATCTCAGAAGCAGTAATAATATTTTTTTTCTTATCATATTTTCCAATCACAGTAATAGAAGTTCCAACTACCAATTGATTCTTTAAAAATGCCCGATTGAAAATAGATACTCCAACCACTCCACTTGGTGTTACAAAACGAAAATTCATTTTATTAAGTCCTGCTTTAAAACGCATCAAAATCGGCACACTTTCTACTTTACCATCAATAATAATATGTCCCTCATCCTCTGTTTCTTGCAAGCTACCTCTTTTTAAAATATCATAGCGAAAAGGATAATGAGTTACCAAATCTTCAATCGTATAAATTCCTAATTTATTAAGTAAAGAAAGGGATTTAGGTCCAATACCTTTTACTTCTTTAATTTCTGCCATAATATCACTTCCTCGTCTCGCTTATTATAACATAAATCTAAAGCCTTTTAAATAAAAATTAATATTTTTTCATCATCTAAAACGAAAACTCACTCGTCCTAAAAATAGTTAAAAAAACTTCACTTTTTTTATTGACAAATCGCATTTAAACCGTTATTATATAAATCACCAATTCGGAATTAGGCGAATTGGTCGCTAGTATCACACTAGCCAACCCCTTTTTATTCTTTTTTGAGACTGCCCTCAGGGGGTGCAGTCTCTTATTTTATGCAAAAAGAAGATTTAGTTTCCGCCAAATCTTCTTTTTCTTTTATTATATTCTAAAATAGAAAGATCAAATTCTTTTTCATCAAAATCAGGAAAATATGTATCTGGAAAATAATATTCAGCATAGGATGCTTGATAAATCATAAAATTGCTAATTCTCTTCTCCCCACTAGTTCGAATAACAAAATCCAAAGGTGGCAAATCTTGATAAAGATTTCTCTCGACCACTTCCTTAGTAATATCACAAACCTTCAATTCACCATCCAAAACAAGTGCAGCAATCTTCTTTGTCATATCAACAATTTCATATTGTCCTCCATAATTAAGACAAATATTTAAAACTCTATTTTTTCCCATTTTTGTCTCTTCCTCTAAAATACTAGCACTCTCCCAAACATTAGAAGGAAGGTCCCATCTTCTCCCAGAAAAAACGACTTTAATACCTAACTCTTTAAAAGAAGCAAATTCTTTTTGAAAAAGAGTCATAAAAAGATTCATTAAATAGTCTACTTCCTTTTTATCCCTTTTATTATTTTCCGTAGAAAATGCATATAAGCTAACACAAAAGATTCCTTTATCAAAAATATAAGAAAGAAGTTTTTTTAAATTGCGAGCTCCTGCCTTATGACCTTGACTTCGAGAAAGTCCTCTCTCTGTTGCCCATCTACCATTTCCATCCATAATAATACCTAAATGTCTAGGTACTTTTAAATCTGTATAATCCACAATACTACTCCTCTAAACTTTTATCTTTTTCTTCTAGAGTCTGATAATATTGATATCTGTTTATTGCATTTTTCTTATTTTCTTCCAAAATAGATTTATAATCTTTAGAAAGATTTTTTAAACTACGATAACGATCTTCTCCACCAATAAAATCAGAATATTTAGTAAAATCTACTTTACTATCCAATTGAAAAGTGGAATCAGTTGGATTATAATGAAAAATCGGAAAATATCCACTAGTAGTTGCTTCTTTTTCTTCTTCAATACTGTTTTTCATACCAGCAATAATACCCTGTGCAATACAAGGAGCATAAGCAATAATAAGAGATGGACCATCATAAGCTTCTGCTTCTAACATCACTTTCACTGCCTGAGCAGGATTAGCGCCTAAAGAAATAGTAGCCACATAAACATGAGGATAAGTAAGTGCTATTTTAGCGAGATCTTTTTTAGCTACTTTCTTACCAAGAGAGGCAAATTTTGCAACAGCCCCCATTCTAGTAGATTTAGACGCCTGACCACCAGTATTAGAATAAACTTCCGTATCAAGCACTAAAATATTAACATTCTCATAATTAGCTAAGACATGATCAATTCCATTATAGCCAATATCATAAGCCCAGCCGTCTCCACCAACCATCCAAACAGATTGAGGTTTAATGAACTGTTTTAATCGTTTTAGCTCTAAAATACGACTATTATCCACAATATCATACAATTGTTGAGCTGTCTCTCTGGTAATTTCTTTAACATAAGCCTTGTAAATCGCCTTCTCACTATTCTTAACCAAATCCATATTTTCTGAAATTAAAGTTACAATTCTACGTTTTTGTTGTAAATCCGCAATTTTCATTCCATAGCCATACTCAGCATTATCTTCAAATAAAGAATTCGCCCAAGCAACAGAATATGGCGTAGAAGGAGTAGACGCACCATAAATAGAAGAACATCCTGTTGCATTAGCAATCATCAAACGATCCCCAAATAATTGAGTAAGAAGCTTCAAATAAGGAGTCTCCCCACAACCCGCACAAGCTCCACTAAACTCAAACCTAGGAGTTGCAAACTGACTTCCCTTTACAGTATTCTTAGGAACCTCTTTTTCTGCTACTTCCTGAACCAAATACTGAAACTCCAAATCTTTACCTTGCTTTTCTAAACGACTCTTATCAGTCATTACAATAGCCTTCTCACCCTTTTTACCAGGACAAATTTGCTCACATAAAGAACACCCAGTACAGTCAGCAAGACTAGCAGAAACTACATACTTATATTGCTTCTCTCCAAATTTCAAATCTAGAAAATCATCTTTTAAAGATTCCGGAGCATCCATAACTTCTTTTTCATCTAACAAAAAGGGACGAATAACTCCATGAGGACAAACAAGAGAACAAAGATTACAAGAAATACAATTCTCTGACTTAAAACAAGGAGCAACCTCAGAAATATTTCTCTTTTCTAATTTAGACATACCACCATCAAATGTACCATCAGGAGATGGCAAAAAATGACTAACTGGAAGACGATCTCCCTCCATAGCATCAATTAGATCAAAAGCAGACTTTTTCTCTTCTTCTGCCCCATCAATTTCTACAAACGGAATTTTCATAAGTCGAATAGAAGAAATAGCCTCATCTATTGCCTTTAAATTCTTAGTAACAAGGTCTCCCCCCTTATTAGCAAACCGAATACGAACACCATCTTTAATTTGTTTCACAGCAAATTCAAAATCAATAATTTTACCAAGTTTAAAGATTAAAGTTTCAACAATAGCACTAATCTTAGACCCTAATCCATTTTTCTTAGCAATTTTATTAGCATCAACAATATAAAACTTAACTTTCTTCTTTTGCAAAATCTTCTTATCATAATCAGTTAACATTTGCCAAACTTCAACATCACTCTTACTGGTATTAAGTAAGAAAATCCCCCCCTGATCAATATAATCAAGCATTTTAAGTTTTCGCAAATAAGTATCCTTAGTACAAACCAACAAAGAAGCATTTTCTACATAATAAGAAGAGTGAATTTGACTTTTTCCAAACCGTAAATGACTAGCCGTAATACCTCCACTTTTTTTAGAATCATACTTAAAATATCCCTGTACATAAGCATTAGTATGACTTCCTGTAATCTTCATTAAATCTTTACAAGCACTCACCATTCCATCACTACCATACCCATACACTAAAAATTCTGTATAATTTTTAGGAAGATGAAAATTTTCATCATAAGGAATACTTAAATTAGTAACATCATCTAAAATACCAACGGTAAAATTAGTATGCATATCTCTACTATCTAAAAAATCAAATACCCCTTTAATCATAGCAGGAGTTGTATTTTTACTAGAAAGACCATAACGCCCACCAATAACTACCACTTTACTTTCCAACTCTCGCATAGTTTTTACAACATCTAAATAAAGAGGTTCTCCGCTAGAACCAGCTTCTTTTGTGCGATCTAACACGGCAATTTTTTTAACAGATTTCGGAATGGCCTTTAAAAAATACTTAGCACTAAATGGTCTATACAAATGCACTTCTAAAAGACCAACTTCCATATTCTTTGTTTGTAAATAATCAACTGTTTCACGAATCGTTTCACAAATAGACCCCATAGCTACAATAATCTTAGTCGCATTTTTGCTACCATAGTATTGAAATGGTGCATAATCTCTTCCTGTAATTTTATTAATCTCCTCCATATAAGAAGCTACAATATCAGGAATTTTATCATAAAAAGAGTTTCGAACTTCCGTCGCTTGAAAATAAATATCCTCGTTTTGTGCAGTTCCTCGCGTAACTGGATGTTCTGGATTTAATGCCCGATTTCTAAATTCATCAAGAGCTTTCTGGTCAATTAATTCTTTTAATTTATCTGTATCAATAAAATCAATCTTAGAAAGTTCATGACTCGTACGAAAACCATCAAAAAAATGAACAAATGGAATACTACCTTTAATAGCTGAAAGATGAGCAACTCCAGTTAAATCCATAACTTGTTGCACGGAAGAAGAAGAAAGAATAGCAAATCCAGTCATACGTGTAGCATAAATATCTTGATGATCTCCAAAAATAGATAAAGCATGAGTAGCAAGACTTCTTGCTGCAACATGAATAACACCTGGAAGCATTTCCCCTGCCATTTTATACATATTGGGGATCATAAGTAAAAGGCCCTGACTAGCAGTATAAGTAGTCGTTAAACAACCAGCTTGTAAAGACCCATGAACCATACCAGCAGCCCCAGCTTCACTCTGCATCTCTACTACTTTAACAGGCGTACCAAAATAATTCTTTCGACCCTCATTTGCCCACTTATCAGTAAATTCCGCCATAGGAGACGCTGGCGTAATAGGATATATTCCAGCCACCTCAGTAAAATTATAAGAAACATGTGCCGCTGCTTCATTACCATCCATAATTTTTTTCATATTATCACCTCAATTATCTCTCTATTTATATTATATAATAAATTATCCTAAAAGAACAGAAATTATTAAAAAGAAAAAGTGATAATAAATATCACCTTCATCCTTGCATAGGTTCACTAGAAGTAAAGACATAATTACCATCTTCTAATGTAAAGACCATTTTATATAAAGTACC
>CAZWXX010000020.1:0-13874 GCA_964637865.1 uncultured Muribaculaceae bacterium
TTACACAACAACCACTTGGTGGTAAAGCACAATTTGGTGGACAGAGATTTGGAGAGATGGAAGTTTGGGCACTATATGCTTATGGTGCTGCTCATACTCTGCAAGAAATACTAACTGTTAAATCTGATGATGTAATTGGACGTGTTAAAGTATACGAAGCTATTGTTAAAGGACAAGAGATTAACCAAGCAGGAGTTCCTGAATCATTTAGAGTGTTGATGAAAGAATTCCAAGCATTAGGACTTGATATTTCTATTATTAACGATGAAGGTGAGACTTTAGAGCTTAAAGAAATTGAAGAAGCAGAAGATAAAGAAGATATGAAGCTTTCTATTGATGAATTAGAGTCATCTCCTGCTACTGCCATTAGAGAACAGAAAGATGCGGAGGAGCTTAGTTTAGAGATGGAAGAGATAGATGAAGATGATGAAGAGTTTATGGAAGAGTCTGAAGAAGATGAATTTTTAGAGGAAGGAGTTGATGCTGAATGATAGAAGTAAATAAATTTGAAGCATTAAAAATAGGTATCGCTTCTCCTGAAAAGATTCGCGAATGGAGTTACGGTGAAGTTAAGAAACCTGAAACAATTAACTATCGTACTCTTCGCCCTGAACGTGATGGACTTTTCTGTGAAAAGATTTTTGGACCTTCTAAAGATTTTGAGTGTGCTTGTGGTAAATATAAGCGTGTTCGTTATAAAAATATTGTATGTGACCGTTGTGGAGTAGAAGTAACTAGAAGTAAAGTTCGCCGTGAACGTATGGGACATATTGAACTTGCTTCTCCTGTTTCTCATATTTGGTTTTTTAAGGGAGTTCCTTCTCGTATGGGACTTGTTCTTGATATGAGTCCAAGGGACTTAGAAGAAGTACTTTACTTTGTTAGCTATGTTGTTATTGATAAAGGAAATGCTCCACTTGAAAATAAGCAAACATTATCTGAAAAAGAATATCGTGCTTATTATGAAAAATATGGTACAGGATTTAAAGTAGGAATGGGTGCTGAAGCCATTAAAGAATTACTTAAAAAAGTGGATTTAAAGAAAGAGATTGATGAGATTACAGCAGAACTTGAAAATGCACAAGGACAAAAAAGAACTCGTTTAGTAAAACGTCTTGATGTATTAGATGCATTTTATCAGTCTGGTAATAAACCTGAATGGATGATTATGGATTGTATTCCGGTTATTCCACCTGATCTTCGTCCTATGATTCAACTTGATGGTGGACGTTTTGCTACCAGCGATTTAAATGATTTATATCGTCGTGTTATTAACCGTAATAATCGGTTAAAGAAGTTAATTGATTTAGGTGCTCCAGGTATTATTATTCAAAATGAAAAGCGTATGTTACAAGAAGCAGTGGATGCTTTATTTGATAATGGTAGACGTGGTAGAAGTGTCACAGGTGCTGGAAATCGTCCTTTGAAATCAATTTCTAGCATGTTAAAAGGTAAGCAAGGACGTTTCCGTCAAAACTTACTTGGAAAACGTGTTGATTATTCTGGACGTAGTGTTATCGTTGTTGGACCATCTTTAAAGATGTATCAATGTGGTATTCCAAAAGAAATGGCGCTTGAGTTATTTAAACCTCATGTAATTCATGGTCTAGTTAGTAAAGATATTGCACATAATATTAAAGCTGCAAAACGTTTAATTGATAATCAAGACCCAGTTGTTTGGGATATTGTTGAAGAAGTAATCAAAGAACATCCAGTTTTATTAAATCGTGCTCCGACATTACATAGACTTGGTATTCAAGCATTTGAACCAATTTTGGTTGGTGGTAAGGCAATTCGTTTGCATCCACTTGTTTGTACAGCGTTCAATGCCGACTTCGATGGTGACCAGATGGCAGTACACGTACCACTTTCTGAAGAAGCACAAGCAGAAGCACGATTACTTATGTTAGGATCTAATAATATCCTACATCCAAAGTCTGGGGACCCTATTGTTACTCCGTCACAAGATATGGTTTTAGGTAATTATTATATTACAATGGAAAAAGCTGGACTAGAAGGAGAAGGTCGTGTATTCAAAAATTCAAATGAAGCTTTAATGGCTTATGAGAGACGTGAAATTACACTACATACTAGAATTGCTATTCCAGTAGATTCGTTTAAATATAAAGTATTTATGGATGAGGCACGTGGAAAGTATTTAGTAACTACACCTGGTAAACTTAAGTTTAATGAAATCTTACCGGATTCATTCCCTTATATTAATGAACCAACAGATGATAATATTCAAAGGATTACACCTAACAAATATTTTATTGAACGTGGTAAAAATATCAAAGAAGAAATTGAAGCAATGCCACTTGTAAAACCATTTGTTAAGAGTACTCTTGAAAAAATTATCGCTCAAGTATTTAAACGCTATAAAACAACGGAGACTTCTGCAATGCTTGATAACTTAAAAGATTTAGGATTTAAGTATTCTACTATTGCTGGTATTACAATTAGTATTTCTGATGTTGAAACTAGTAAGAATAAAAATAAAATTGTTGAAGAAGCACAAAAAGTTGTTGATAAGATTAATAAACAATATAAACGTGGTTTAATTACGGAAGAAGAACGATTTAATAAAGTAATTGAGACTTGGACAAATGCAAAAGATCAAGTTCAAAAAGAATTAGAAGAAATTTCTAATAGTGATGTTGATAATCCAATTTTCATGATGATGCATTCTAAAGCACGTGGTAACATTTCAAACTTCACTCAAGTTGCTGGTATGCGTGGTATCATGGCAAAACCAAATGGAGAAGAAGTAGAAATCCCAGTACTTTCCTCATTTAAAGAAGGACTTTCTGTATCAGAATTCTTCTTATCTACTCATGGTACTCGTAAGGGACTTGCTGATACTGCTTTGAAGACTGCGGACTCTGGATATTTGACAAGACGTTTGGTTGATGTTAGTCAAGATATGATTATTCGTGAAGAAGACTGCGGAACGGATCAGGGTGTTGTTGTTCGTGATTTTATCAATGAAAAAACTGGTACTGTTATTGAAGGACTATATGACCGTATTGTGGGACGTTATGCGAATAAGAAAATTATCCATCCAGAAACAAAAGAGGTTATTGTTGATAAACTTCAGTTAATTACTGAGTCGTTAGCAGAAAAAGTAATTGCTGCGGGAATTACTGAAGTAGAAATTAGAAATATCTTAACCTGTAATACAGTAAACGGTATTTGTCAAAAATGTTATGGACGTAACCTTGCAACAGGTAATATTGTTGAGATTGGTGAGGCTGTTGGTGTTATGGCTGCACAATCTATTGGTGAGCCTGGTACACAGCTTACTATGCGTACCTTCCATACTGGTGGTGTTGCTGGTGGAGAAGATATTACTCAAGGTCTTCCGCGTGTACAAGAGTTATTTGAAGCACGTAATCCAAAAGGTAAGGCAACTATTGCTGAAATTGATGGTAAGATTACTAAAATTAAAGAAGATCATGGTAAGTATAAAATTAGTGTTACAAACAAGTTAGAAACAAAAGAACATGTAACAAATTATGCTTCTAAACTTTGTGTAGAAAAAGGAGACGAAGTTCGTTGTGGGGATAGGTTAACAGAAGGTGCTATTAGTCCTAAGGAGTTACTTGCTGTTACAGACCCAATTACAACACAAGAGTATATCTTAAAAGAAGTACAACATACTTACCGTTCTCAAGGTGTTGATATTTCTGATAAACACGTTGAAATTATTGCTCGTCGTATGATTAGTAAGATGAGAATTGTAGAAAGTGGAGATACAAAATTCCTACCTGGTTCTTTAGTTAACTTCCGTGAGTTTACAGATGGAAATACTGAAGTTGTACTTAAGGGTAAAAAGCCTGCTTTAGGAAAGCCAGTGTTGCTTGGAATTACCAAAGCTTCCCTTGAGACTGATTCTTTCTTATCTGCTGCATCCTTCCAAGAAACAACTAGAATCTTAACTGATGCTGCAATTCGTGGAAAAGTAGATCCACTAGAAGGATTAAAAGAAAACGTTATTATTGGTAAACTAATTCCTGCTGGAACTGGTTCTCGCCAATACCGTGATATTGACTATGCTTTAAAAAGTGAATTCATTGATGAAGAGCCACTTGAGAAGTTAGAAGATCAATTTATGGAATAGACTTAAGACACATCTTTCGGGATGTGTTTTCTCTATACATTTTTTGTTATTTATGCTATAATAGAAAACAATTTTAGGGGTGAATAGCGATGGCGTGGTTGAATATTGATTATACAGATAAAACACGTGATTTTTCCAGATTTTTAGATGGAAGTCATGCCTCTTTTTCTGTAGAAGAAATTGATGGAAAAAAGTATTTAGCAAAAAAATATAATTGTATTTGGGATTATGATCATATAAAAAATATTAGGAAATTTCGTAATTTAACTTATGATAAAGTGAATGCTTTTCCTGTTGGTAGTATTTTTATTCGTGGAAAAGAGGTAGGATATTTGTCTAATTATTATGATGGTGCAGTTAACTTTTCTGATGATTTTTGTTCTCTTATTCCTTATGATACTCGTTATCAGGCAACTCTTGATATTTCTTCACAACTTCGTTTCTTACATGAAAATGGTTTTATCGTGAATGATATTCGACTTGCTAATAATCTTGTTTCTTTTAGAGGACATTGTGGTGTGATGGTTGATTTTGAAGATATGATATTAGAAAATCATTACAAGTTTAAACAAGCTTATTATTATTTTTATAAGCTAGACAGTCAACAAAATATTCTTTCTCCTTCTAAATGGGAGGATGTAAAAAAACAATTCGTGTGTAACACATCGATTTTATTAGATGAGAATCTGGAAAAGTTTGTTATTTATAATGGTGTTAAAGAATTTTTAGAAAAATTTCAATTTGATAGTGATATTTATGAGTTTGCTAAAACATTATTTAATAGTGAAGAAATACTTTACTTTGACGAGATTGCACCTCGATTTCAAGATGAAGAAAGAGTTAAGTATTATGCAAAATCTTTAGTAGAAAATAAATAGTTTATGTAAGATTTTCTTTACAATAGTTTTATTTTTCTATAGAATGTAATATAGATGAAAGAGGGATTGAATGAAAAGATTAGATAATAATGGGTTTAGTTTTGGGGTTATGATTGCTTTTATTTGTTTATTTGTTTTCTTTTTGATTGTTATAACACTTTATGCTTCTAATTTTGGAATTGAAAAGAATTCTCCAGAACCATTATATGAAGAGATTGAAGTAGAGGATGCGGGTGCTAATAATAAGTAGTATTAGCATTTTTTGCTTGACTTTCACATATAGTAGTGATATATTAATTTTGCTAATTAAATTGGTTTTGCTTTGGGCAAAATTTTATTTAAGGGTTAAAATGATACACCTGGATATGTGTAAAGAAAGGAGACTTATAAAATATGACTACAATCAACCAATTAGTTCGTAAAGGTAGAGGTCAAAAGGTACGTAAAAGTAAAGCTCCAGTACTAGGAGTTGGAATTAATACAATTCAAAAGAAGGCTACTAATAATCCATCTCCACAAAAGCGTGGTGTTTGTACTCGTGTTGGTACTAAAACTCCAAAGAAACCAAACTCTGCATTACGTAAGTATGCACGTGTTCGTTTAAGTAATGGAAAAGAAGTGGATACTTATATTCCTGGAATCGGTCATAATTTACAAGAACATAGTGTAGTACTTGTACGTGGTGGTCGTGTAAAAGACTTAATCGGTGTTCGTTATCATATCGTTCGTGGAACGCTTGATACAGCTGGGGTTAAAGATCGTAAACAAGGTCGTAGTAAATATGGTGCTAAAAGACCTAAAAATTAAAAAGTAAATTTGGAAGGAGGAAGTAAAAATGCGTAAAAGACGTGCAGTAAAAAGAGATGTTCTTGCTGATCCAATCTATAAGTCAAAAGTTGTTACTAAGTTAATTAATACAATTATGCTTGATGGAAAAAAAGGAATAGCTCAAACTATTGTTTATGAAGCATTTGAAACTGTAAAAAATAAAACAGGAAGAGATCCGCTTGAAGTATTTAACGAAGCAATGGAAAATATTAAGCCAGCGTTAGAAGTTAAATCTCGTCGTGTAGGTGGTTCTAATTATCAAGTTCCTATCGAGGTTAGTCCTGCTAGAAGTCAAGCTTTAGCACTTCGTTGGTTAACTAAGTATTCTCGTGAACGTGGTGGAAAAGGTATGGCTGAGAATTTAGCTAATGAGCTTATTGATGCATCTAATGGTACGGGTGCTGCAGTTAAGAAACGTGAAGATACACATAGAATGGCAGAAGCTAATAAGGCTTTCGCTCATTATAGATGGTAGGAAGGAGAAATTATGGCAAGAGATACGTCTTTAGAAAAGACAAGAAATTTTGGTATTATGGCTCATATCGATGCTGGTAAAACAACAACGACAGAGCGTGTTTTATATCATACTGGTAAAATCCATAAGATTGGTGAAACTCATGAAGGTGAGAGCCAAATGGATTGGATGGAACAAGAAAAAGAACGTGGTATTACTATTACTTCTGCAGCAACTACTGCACATTGGAAGGGATACCGTTATAATATTATCGATACTCCAGGACACGTAGACTTTACAATTGAAGTTAGCAGAAGTCTCCGAGTACTTGATGGTTCTGTTGCACTTTTAGATGCACAAGCTGGTGTGGAACCACAAATGGAAACTGTTTGGAGACAAGCAGATGAATTCAAAGTTCCAAGAATTATCTTTGCAAACAAAATGGATAAAATGGGTGCTAACTTTGAATATAGTTTAAAAACAATTAAAGATCGTTTAGGAGTCAATGCAAAGCCTATCGAATGGCCAATCGGTGCTGAGAGTGAGTTCCGTGGTGTGATTGACCTTGTTACTATGAAGGCAATTGAATTCGATGGTAAGCCTGAAGAGGAAGCAAAGGAAATCGAGATTCCTGCTGACTTAAAAGCAGTTGCTGAAGAACGTCGTAATGACTTAATTGAGGCAGTTGCTGAATATGATGATGAAATGATGGAGAAGTATCTTGAAGGAGAAGAAGTTACTGTTGATATGATTAAGAGAGCAATCCGTACGGGTACTCTTGCAGCAGAGTTCTTCCCAGTTATGTGTGGTACTGCTCTTGGAAATATGGGTATTAAGCCATTACTTGATGCCGTTATCGATTATTTACCAAGTCCAGTGGATACAGAATCTATTAAAGGACATAACTTAAAAGGAGACGAAGAAGTTCGTCATCCAAGTGATAGTGAACCATTCAGTGCGCTTGCATTTAAAGTTATGACAGACCCATTTGTTGGGCGTTTAACTTTCTTTAGAGTTTATTCAGGACATTTAGCAAGTGGTAGTTATGTACTTAACTCTACAAAAGATACCAAAGAACGTATCGGTCGTATTTTACAAATGCATGCGAATACTCGTAAAGAGATTACAGATGTATATACAGGAGATATTGCTGCTGCTGTTGGTCTTAAGAATACAACTACGGGAGACACTCTATGTGATGAGAAGAAGCCAATTATCTTAGAGCAACTTAGTGTACCAGAGCCAGTTATTCAACTTGCTGTTGAACCTAAGTCAAAAGCAGATCAAGATAAGATGGCACTTGCTTTACAAAAACTTGCAGAAGAAGATCCAACTTTCAAAGTTCATACTGATCATGAAACAGGTCAAACTGTGATTGCTGGTATGGGTGAGTTACACTTAGATGTATTAGTGGATCGTATGAAACGTGAGTTCCATGTAGAAGCAAACGTTGGTGCACCACAAGTTGCTTATCGTGAGACAATTAAGTCTAGCGGTGAGTGTGAAGGTAAATATATCAAACAATCTGGTGGTCGTGGACAATATGGACACGTATGGGTTAAATTTGAACCTAACCAAGATAAAGGATATGAATTCGTGGATGCTATCGTTGGTGGTGTTGTTCCTCGTGAATATATCCCAGTTGTTGATAAGGGATTACAAGAGGCAATGCAAACTGGTATTTTAGCAGGATATCCAATGATTGATATTAAAGCAACATTATATGATGGTAGTTACCATGATGTTGACTCTAATGAAATGGCATTTAAGATTGCGGCTTCCCTTGCTTTAAAAGAAGCTAAGAATAAATGTCAAGCAGTACTTTTAGAGCCAATTATGAAAGTAGATGTAACGACTCCTGACGAGTACTTCGGTAACGTTATGGGGGATTTAACATCTCGTCGTGGACGTCCACTTGGACAAGAAAGTCAAGGAAATGCAGTTAAACTTTCTGCTATGGTACCACTTTCTGAAATGTTTGGATATGCGACAAACTTACGTAGTAATACGCAAGGTCGTGGAAACTTCGTTATGACATTTGATCATTATGAAGAAGTTCCTAAAAATATTGCAGAAGAAATTATTAAGAAGAGTGGAAATTAAAAAGTTATTAAAAAAGTATCAAAACAGTTGAAAAAACTTCAATTGTTAGATAAAATATAAGTTGTAATTAGAAAAAGGAGGAATTGCAAATGGCAAAAGAAAAATTTGATCGTTCAAAACCACACGTTAACGTTGGTACAATTGGACACGTAGATCATGGTAAAACTACAACAACTGCTGCTATTACTAAAGTATTAGCTGGTAAAAATGGAAATCAAGCTGTTGAATTTGAAAACATTGATAAAGCTCCAGAAGAAAGAGAACGTGGTATTACTATCAATACTGCTCATGTTGAGTATAGTACTGATAAGAGACATTATGCACACGTTGACTGTCCAGGACATGCTGATTATGTTAAAAACATGATTACAGGTGCTGCACAAATGGATGGTGCTATCCTTGTTATCGCTGCAACAGATGGACCTATGGCACAAACTCGTGAACATATCTTACTTGCTCGTCAAGTTGGTGTACCTAGAATGGTTGTGTTCTTAAACAAGTGCGATATGGTTGATGATGAAGAACTTTTAGATTTAGTAGAAATGGAAGTTCGTGATTTATTAAACGAATATGGTTTCGAAGGAGACGATACTCCAATTATTCGTGGTTCTGCACTTAAAGCTCTTGAAGGAGACGCTGACGCAGTTAAGTCAATTGAAGACTTAATGAATGCAGTTGATGAATGGATTCCAACTCCAGATCGTGATACAGATAAACCATTCTTAATGAGTATTGAAGATGTATTCACAATCACTGGACGTGGAACTGTTGTTACAGGACGTGTTGAACGTGGTCAATTAAAACTTAACGATGAAGTTGAAATCGTTGGTATTAAAGATACTCAAAAGACTGTTGTTACAGGAATTGAAATGTTCCGTAAACAATTAGACTTTGCACAAGCAGGAGATAACGCTGGAGTACTTTTACGTGGTATTTCTCGTGAACAAGTTGAACGTGGTCAAGTACTTGCTAAACCAGGAAGTGTTACACCTCATACTAAATTCAAAGCTGAAATTTACGTATTAAGCAAAGAAGAAGGTGGACGTCATACTCCATTCTTCACAAACTATCGTCCACAGTTTTATTTCAGAACTACAGACGTAACTGGTGTTATTACATTACCTGAAGGTACTGAAATGGTTATGCCAGGTGATAACTTATCAATCGATGTTGAATTAATTCATCCAATTGCCTTAGAACAAGGAACTAAGTTCTCTATCCGTGAAGGTGGACGTACTGTTGCTTCAGGTGTTGTAAGTACAATTTCTGAATAATTTAACTTAAATATAGGAGGAGTCAATTAGACTCTTTCTTTTTTTATTGCAATTAAAAAACTGATTTTATTTATCAGTCTTTTTTGGTTGCTTCTTTTGTTTTTCTTCTTTATTGAAACCACGATATAGATTATAAGTTAAGCCGTTTAATATAAGTTCAAATTCTCCAATGTATTCAGTAACTACAGCACCATAGCCTAATTTCATTTCGTTTAATCCTTCATAATCATTTTCACTATCTTCAAAAGCTCCACTTACTGCGTTTAAGTTAAAATACTTGTATCCCTTTTGTCTATAATCTTTTATCATTTGCCATTTTAATAAATAGTTTGGATTTAGGGCTTTGTATTTTTTATTAAATCCCTCTATTACTAAGTATGTTGCATTATCATAATAAATAGCTAGTGCACCACCAATAATAATTCCATCTGGATTTTCCTTTAATAGGCGTGTTGCCATTATCATATCTTTTTTATAAATGTTAATTAGTTTATCTGATTCCATTTTCTTATTTAATGTATTTCTTTGACTAATGCCTTTTTTGTTTGGATCTTGAATCAATTTTGCTAATTTATCATTGTTTTCTAGTTCTTCTTCATAAAGTGCTTTGCTACTAATTACAAACTGTTCTGTATCTAAAATAGCATAATATAAATCAATGTTTTCTTTAAAGTTTTTGCATAATTCTTTATAATAGTTTAATGTTCTTGTATGCTTTTTCTTAATGAAGTTGTATAATGGTTCTACATTTAGTTCCGCATCACTATATATTTTGATTCCACTTCGCTCTGCCTTTCTGATTTTGTGACGTGTTCTTTTATCAAAACTTTCAAATATTTCATTAATACTTCTGTTTAAGAGAACCAATGCTTCAAATCGGCATTTTTCGTTTTCAAAATATAAATTATTTCCTTTGTGTTCAAAACCAGCATTTTTTAAATTTGCTAATATTAGATTTACTTCATTATTTAAATTTAAAACATTTCCTTTGGCATCTCTTATAGAAACTGGAATTAAAGGATCCATTTTTAAATACATAAATCCTTGTTTTCCAAGTAATGATTTTAATTTACTTGCAAACTCTTTTACTACAAAAGAATTTCCATAGTCAAAAAGAATTCCACGAGGAGCATAGGCCATTTTACTATTCATAAAGACTTCTTTATATAAAAGAAGAGTTGCACCAATTAGTGTATCCGTTTCATCTATTATACCAATGTAGTGTGCTTTGTATCCAAATTTAATCATGGTATGGGCGTAGGATGCTGATTGGTAATAATTTCTATATCGATGATTTTTTGCATATTGTTCAAAGTCTTCTTCTTCTAATGTAATTACCTTCATATTCTCCCTCCACTATTCTTCCTTATTATATCATTTGCTTTTCACTTTTACAATGTAACTTTTGTAATTTAATGGTTAAAAAGTGTCTATTTATAGTATAATGATATTAGGTGATATTATGTTTTCAAAACAAAAAATTTTAATACTTGGGATGGCACGAAGTGGATATGAGGTAGCAAAGGTATTAGTAGAAAGAAAATGTGACGTTGTACTAAATGATAGTAAAACAGAAGAAAAGATGAATCAAGAGCAAGTGGAGGAACTTCGTAATTTGGGAGTTAAGCTTGTATTTGGTTCTCATCCTGAAGATTTGTTGGATGATAGTTTTGATTTTTTAATTAAAAACCCGGGGGTTCCGATTGACCATATTTATGTAAAAAAAGCAAGAGAGCTTGGGATTGAAGTGATTAATGAAGTAGAAATGGCTTATCGACTTTTACCAGAAGATGTTACTTTAATTGGAATTACTGGTACCAATGGGAAAACTACAACAACGACGCTTACTTATGAAATTTTGCATGAGGCTTATGGTGATAGGGTTCATTTGGCAGGGAATATTGGTTATCCGCTTTGTAGTTTTTTAAAGAAACTCAAAAAGGATGATATTATTGTGATGGAAGTTTCTTGTCAACAGGGAGAGAATCTAAAGACATTTAAACCTCATATTGCTCTTATGACAAATTTAACGGAAGCACATATTGATTTTATGAAGACCTATGAGCATTACAAAGAAGTGAAGGCTAAGATGTTTTATAATCAAGGGGAAGATGATATTGCGATACTTAATATTGATAATGATGATGTGATTGATATTATGAAGGGTATCTCTTCTACAACAAAGTATTTTTCTAGTAAAAATGAAATGAATGGTTGTTACTTAAAAGATGATAGTATTTACTATTATGGAGAGAAAGTCTTAGATACGAGTGAAATCTTTATTAAAGGGATTCATAATTTAGAAAATATTATGGCATCTATTATGATTGCGAAGGAATTTGATATTTCGAATGAGATTATTTTAAAAGTTGTTTCTAATTTTAAAGGTGTAGAGCATCGACTTGAATATGTGGATACTGTTGGTGGTGTAAAGTACTATAATGATACTGAGGCAACTAACATAAAGTGTACTCAAATAGCACTTTCTTCCTTTAAAGAACCCCAAATACTTCTGCTTGGTGGTTTAGAGAGAGGACAGAACTTTGAAGATTTGACACCATTTATGGATGGAGTTAAAGCAATTGTTGGAATTGGACAGTGTCGAAATCGAGTACTTGAATTTGGTACATCTACCCATAAGCCAACTTATATTTTTGAAACATTAAAGGAAGCATTTCCTAAGTGTGTAGAGTTAGCAGATGAGGGGGATGTAGTACTACTTTCTCCTGCTTCTGCATCGTGGGATCAATACAAGGAATGTGAAGAGCGAGGAAGAGAATTTAAGAAATATGTAGAGGAGATGAAGAAAGATGAAAATTAAAAATGTAATAGGAAGAGAAGTTTTGGATTCACGTGGAAATCCAACGGTTGAAGTAGATGTTATTTTAGAAAACGGTGTACGTGGAAGAGCAATTGTACCAAGTGGGGCATCTACTGGTGAGCGTGAAGCCTTAGAAATGCGCGATGGAGGAGAACGCTATAATGGAAAAGGGGTTTTGAAAGCAGTAGAAAATGTTAATACTGTTCTTCGTGATTTAGTCGTTGGCATGGATGCAGCAAATCAAAAAGAACTTGATTATGCGATGATTGAATTAGATGGGACTGAAACTAAGTCTAGGTTAGGAGCTAATGCTATTTTGGGCGTTAGTATGGCTGCTTTAAAAGCAAGCGCAATGGAAGCAGGAAAAGAATTATATGAATATGTTGGAAATGGTAGGACTATGCCTTACCCTATGATGAATATCATCAATGGTGGTGCTCATGCCGATAATCGTGTTGATTTTCAGGAGTTTATGATTATTCCACAGCAAGATACGATTCATGAGCGGGTTCGAGTTGGCGCAGAAGTATTTCATAGTCTAAAAAAAGTACTTAATGAGAAAGGATACTCAACAGGTGTTGGAGATGAAGGTGGTTTTGCGCCAGACCTTCCAAGTAATGAAGCAGGATTTGAATTAATTACAGAGGCAGTTGAAAAAGCAGGATATGTTCCTGGAGTGGACATTTGTTATGCAATTGATGTGGCTGCATCAGAATTTTGGGATAAAGATTTGAAAAAATATAAGTTTCATTGGTCAACTGGAGAAGAGTTTACGACAGATGAACTAATTGATTTTTATGAAAAATTAATTTCTACTTATCCAATTATTTCTATTGAAGACCCAGTAGATGAGAATGATTGGGAAGGATTTACGAAAGTTACCAAACGTCTGGGAGATAAGATTCAATTGGTTGGTGATGATTTATTTGTAACAAATAAAAAATGTTTGCAAATGGGAATCGATAAAAAAGCGGGGAATGCAATTTTATTAAAGGTCAATCAAATTGGTACAATTACTGAAACATTAGAGACAATTGAACTTGCAAAAAGCCACGGATATAAGACAGTACTTTCTCATCGTAGTGGGGAGACTGAGGATACTACGATTGCGGACCTTGCAGTGGGACTTGATTTAGGACAAATTAAGACTGGATCTATGTCTAGAACAGATAGAATTTGTAAGTATAATCAATTAATGAGAATTGAGGAAGAGATTAATAGTTAGTATTTTTCTTGTGATATTACAACTGTGAATGTCATATAAAGATGAAAACAAAGGGTTTGTTGCGCTATTTGATGTAGAGACCATAAAAATATAGGAAATTGCAAGTTTTGTAGTTTCTTTTTTTCTTGTAATACTTAGTGATATGTGTTATAATATGTGCACTTAGGGGGA
>CAZWXX010000021.1:0-12092 GCA_964637865.1 uncultured Muribaculaceae bacterium
TGTAATAATCAATCCAAAGAATGAATTAAATATTACACTTATATGGTACCAGGATGAATATGCCAGTATATGGAATACAAGCAGGTGGAATTGAAAAGTTATCATCAGCACTTGATCAATACAGCCACTGGATTAGTACCGATATATTAAAAGACACTGAAGCAACTTTGAAAAAAGCAATCAAGGGGGACAGTTCTATAAGAAGTTACAAAACTGTAATAGAAGATTTAAAAAAAGATATTCAACAGGAACTGACAAGTTACTTACAACAAACGAAAAATAGTATCCAAGAAATTGAAACAGCATATAGAGTAAATGATCAAACATCAAGTGGTACGATTAAAAAAAGTTAGAGTAGTGTAGATTATAAATAAATAAGAAATACAAGAATATACATATATAAATAAATTCCTTGTGTTTTTTCTTTATTTATAATAAAAAGAGTAAAAGGTAAGGTGGAAGTATGAAAGTTTATATTACAGATAATAGTAAAATAGTAGATTACGCATTACCAACGAAAATAGAAGATTCTTTTTTAATTGAATTTATAACGACAACAGGAGTAGAAGAAAGTATTATCCTAACCGCTGAAAATGGAGCATGGACGATTTCAAGCAACATAGACACTACCATTACAAATGGTGTTACTAAAATAGAAAAAGATATTCTAAAAGATAATGCCTGTTATCAAATCCAATTTAGTGACTTAGAAGAAATAGTAAAAATGTATTGTATAGAAACGCCTGTTATTTATCAAAACTTTCAAGTTCCAAACAAAGACGTCATTACCCTAGGAAGACAAAATGCTGATATTTCTTATAATGCTGTAGGAATCGGAGAGACTCATTTTAAAATAAAACGCGCAAGTAATGAATGGATATTAGAAGGAAATGAAGATAATACATTAGTTACTTTTGTAAATGGAAAAAGATATAAAAAAAGCAACTTACAATTAGGAGATGTAATCTTTACAAATGGTTTAAAAATAATATGGATGAATACCTTTATAAAAATAAATAATCCCAATAATTTGGTACAAGTGGCATCTGAAAAATATGAAAAATTTAATATGGTAGGCAGTGAAAATAACTATACCCAAGTAAAAGAGACAGAAAAAGCAATTACTCTATATAATGAAAATCAAGTATTTTTTCACACTCCCAGTCTAAAAAAGACAATCGAAGAAAAAGAAATAGAAATTATAAATCCACCCCAAAAAAGGACGAATGATGAACCACCAGCCATTCTAACACTAGGCTCCACAATTATAATGGGAATTTCCTCTTCCTTAACTGGTTTAATGGCTGTCTTTACATTAACAAGAAAAGATGGAAACATCTTTAGTGCACTTATAGAAATCGTTATATGTATTGCTACATTACTAGGAAGCATTGCTTTTCCTATACTATTAAATAAATATAATAAAAATAAAATAAAAAAACAAGAACAGAAACGCCAGAAAAAGTATAGCGAGTATTTAAATGAAAAAAGACAAGAAATCAAAAATGAATTAGAAAAAGAAAAAATGATTCTGTATGAAAATAACTTAAGTTTAAAAGAAATTACCCAGAATATAATAAATAAAAAATCTCTTTGGAATCGTGAAATTCAAGACTCAGACTTTCTAAACCTACGCTTAGGAATTGGAAATAGAAAATCATATATTAAAGTAAAAGCCAAAATAGAAGAGTTTTCATTAGAAGATGATAATTTGCGAGAAGAAGTAGAAAAAATCATTAAAACACCACTGGTCTTAGAACAAGTACCAATTACGATATCTTTAATAGAAGATAGAATATTACCCTTAATTATTAGTCCTACCTTTTTATATAAACAACAATTAATTGATAGTCTAATATTACAATTAATCACTTATTGCAGCGGCATGGACTTAAAAATTGTAATTCTAACAGATGAAAAAAATAAAGATAATTGGAATTATTTAAAATATTTGTCACATCTATGTAGTCAAGATAAGAATACTCATTTCTTTGCAACTAATGATGAAGAAAGGAAACAAGTATCCATTTATCTAGAATCTATTTATAATGACCGTCTAAATCATAGTAATCTACTAGCAGAGGATAAAAAAAGAACAGAAGATATCGAGGAAAATGTCTATAAAAATTATGATGAGTATTATTTAATTATCACAGATACTTTCATTACAGCCAAAAAACTAGGAATTATTGAAAAAATTATAAATAGTACAGTAAATTTAGGCTTTTCTCTGTTAACAATTGAGTCTAGTCTACAAAATGTACCTAGTAAAAGTACAAAATTTATCTCAATCAATGATAATACAGGGACAATATCAGGAAAAGATCTAAACAATGGAGAATGCTTAAGCTTTGTCGTAGAATGTATTAATAATTCTAGTATTGTAGAAACCTATTCAGAGTTAATTGCCAATATCCCAGTCTCTTTTAAAAGCAGTAGTTTATCACTACCGAATAGTATAAGCTTTTTAGAAACTTACAAAGTAGGTAAAATTGAACAGTTAAATATTGTAAATAAATGGACAAAAAATGATCCAACACTAAGCTTGCAAGCCCCAATTGGAATAAATGAGGAAGGCAAACTATTTTACTTAGATTTACATGAGAAATTTCAAGGACCTCATGGACTCATTGCTGGATCAACAGGAAGTGGAAAAAGTGAATTTATTATTACTTATATTTTATCTATGGCAATAAATTATCATCCATATGAAGTACAATTTGTCTTAATTGATTATAAAGGAGGAGGATTAGCGGGTGCTTTTGAAAATAGAGAAACGGGAATTAAAATTCCTCATTTAGTGGGTACCATTACGAATTTAGATGAAGCAGAAATGAATAGAACACTCGTATCCATTAAATCAGAACTAAAGAGAAGACAAAGATTATTCAATGAAGCACGAGATACTCTAGGAGAATCAACAGTAGATATTTATAAATATCAAAAGTATTATCGAAAAGGACAAGTAAAAGAACCAATTTCTCATTTATTCATCATATCAGATGAGTTTGCAGAATTAAAAAGTCAACAACCTGATTTTATGAATGAATTAATATCAACAGCACGAATTGGACGTAGTTTAGGAGTGCACTTGATTCTTGCTACTCAAAAACCAAGCGGAGTGGTAGATGATCAAATTTGGTCTAACTCAAGATTTAAAGTATGTCTAAAAGTACAAACCCCTGAAGATAGTAATGAACTTTTAAAAAGACCAGAAGCAGCAACCATCAAAGAAACCGGAAGATTTTATTTACAAGTCGGTTATAATGAAACCTTTGAGTTAGGTCAATCTGCATGGGCTGGAGCAAGATACACACCAACAGATCGAATTATCAAAAATATAGATGATGATATCAAATTTATTAATAATAACGGCGATACTATAAAAATAGTCAATGATAAAGCAAAAGAAAATCTAGATAAAGATTATGGTGACCAACTAACAAATATTGTAAAATCCCTATATAATATTGCACTTCGAGAAAATATACAATTTAAAAGTTTATGGTTACCTAGTATTCCAAAAGAAATCTATATCGGGAATTTAGCTAAAAAATATAACTATGTTGCCCATCCCTACGAAATATGCCCTATACTTGGAGAGTATGATATACCAGCAGAACAATTACAAAAACTATTAACCATAGATTTTACCAATACAGGGAATCTGATAATCTATGGAAATGCAGGCTCTGGAAAAGAAAATATGTTAACTACTTTGATTTATTCTACCTGCATTTATCATTCTCCAGAAGAAGTAAATTTCTATATTTATGATTTTGGTGCAGAAACATTACAAATATTCCAAGATTTTCCTCATGTAGGGGATATTATCTTATCAGATAGTATGAAAAAAATAGTAAATGCTTTTCAAATGATAGAAAAAGAAGTAAATAGACGAAAAGAATTATTTTCAGGATATGGAGGAAACTATACTTCTTATATTAAGACGAGTGGAAAAACGCTTCCCTTTATTATAAATATTTTAAATGGCTATGAATCCTTCGTTGAAAATTTAGGAAATTATGAAGATTATTATTCTTCTCTTCTTAGAGAATCATCAAAATATGGAATTATATTTGTGATGACTGCATCAGCAGTAAACAACATACAAATGAGAATATCTCAATCATGTGTGAATAAAATGGCGATGCAACTAACTGAAGTGATAGAATACCGTTATACACTAAATGCCCCATATGGACTATTACCAGCAAAGTATTTTGGAAGAGGAATCATTTCAGTAGATGATACAGCTTACGAATTTCAAACAGCGTTCGTCTATTTAAAAGAACAGATAAATGACTACATCAAACAGACATCTAATAAGCTAAACCAAGTCTATCAAATAAAAGCAAGAAAGATTCCAATCATTCCAAAAGTAGTAGATTTAGATTTAATGATTTATAATTTAGAAGATATCAATAATGTTCCAATAGGAATTAATATGTATGATGGTAGTGTTTGTAAATATGATTTTGCGAAAAACCAAATATTACCAGTCGTTGGAAAAACAATACTATCAGAAAGTGGTTTTTTAAAAGATTTAATACAACTATTTTTATCAGTACCAAATATTCAAGTATCGGTAATAGACTTTTCTTTAACATTAAACAGTATGGAAGGAAATGTGACCTACTACAATAATGAATTTACCAAGGCAATTAATCAAATAGCACCAAAAACTTCAAAAGACGATATCAAAAACTATTATTTTCTAATAGGAATTGGCTCTATATATGATAGAGTATTAGATGAAGGAATTGCTTCCCTATTTAATATTTTTAATAATAAAGAACAATCATCCAATAACTATTTTATTATAATAGACAATTATATATCCTATAGAAAAATAATAAATGAACAATGGTATCAATCTCTAGAACATAATAATGGAATATGGTATGGAAATGGAATAGAGATGCAAAACATAATAGAAATAGAAAAACTACAAAAAAGTGATATCTCAGAAATAACCAAAGATACATTATTTGTAGTAGAAAATGGAAATTATAAAGTAGTAAAGACGATGTCAAATAAAGAAGAGGATGGATATTATGAATAATAAAGTGTTTGTAAAACTAATTGTGCCAGAAATCGATAAGACTTATGATGTTTATTTACCAATTAATAAGAAAATAGGAAATATTATTAATTTACTAAATCAAGCCATTTCTGAAATGACAAACAAAGAGATGCCTCTTTCTAAGAGTTATAGTCTATATAATAAAAAAACAGGCGAAAAATACCTGTCAGACATTCTTCTTTATAATACCAATATCAGAAATGGAACCAATCTTATTCTAATCGAATAAAGAAAAAATGCTTTAATAAAAACAAAAGCATTTTTCTCTTGTCTTGAAATGAATCTAGTTTTCAGAATTTGTAGTTGTAAAGAATAACGATTAATGTTAAAATATAAATATATAAATTGTAGTGAGGTGAACGATATGGATATGGAAAAGACCACTTTATTTCACGTAGATGATATAGAAAAGGCATCAGTTTTAAAAGTGATAAAAGAAGTTTATTACTCTCTAGAAGAAAAAGGATATAATCCTATTAACCAGTTAGTAGGTTATCTAATTAGTGGAGATCCTGGATATATTTCTAGTTACCAAGATGCAAGAAAAAAAATCATAGGATTAGATCGTTCTAAAATTGTTGAAGTATTACTGAAAGATTTCGCAAAAGACTTATGAGATATTTAGGACTGGATTTAGGAAGTAAAACACTAGGAGTTGCCCTTTCTGATAAAACAGGCACCATCGCAAGTAGTCTGACAATCATTCGTCATAATGAAGAATATGAAAGCTTAATTAGCAAAGTCAAAGAACTAAAAGAAGAATATGAAGTAGATGAAATTGTCCTAGGATATCCTAAAAATATGAACAATACCCTTGGAGAAAAGGCAAAGTTAAGTGAAAAGTTTAAAAAAATGTTAGAAGATAATCTAAAAGTAAAAGTTCATCTCATAGATGAGAGACTGACAACAAAACAAGTAGAGAATATTTTAATTGCAAACGATACATCTAGAAAAAAAAGAAAAAAAGTAATCGATAGTCTAGCCGCTACAATTATATTGCAAAGTTATTTAGACAAAAAGGAGAAATAATATGGATAAAAATAGTTTTACATTAGTAGATGAAGAAGGAAGAGAAACAGTATATGATGTTCTATTTACCTTCGAAAGTGAAGAAACAAATAAAAATTATATTGTATATACAGATAATACCAAAGACCAAACAGGCAACATTCAAGTTTATGCATCAACCTATGATCCAGAGGATCCTTCCTCTAGACTAGGTGCCATAGAAACAGAAAAAGAATGGAAAGTAATTGAGACAATATTAGAAACATTACAAGAAGAAGTAAAGAAAAAGCAAGAAGAGATGATAAATGAAAGTAGCGAGCAGTAAGCTCGTTCTTTGTGCTGGAGGTAAATATGGCCAAAAAAAATATGCTAATTCTTTCTTTAGCAACACTTGGACTTTTCTTAATAGGACTATTTGTAGTCTATCAAATCTTATCCCTACCAATGGATAAAAGCTCAAATGCAGACATAGAAGTAGTAATTCCAAGTGGCATGACTACAAAAAATATATCCAAACTATTAGAAAATAAAAACTTGATTCGATCTGGAACCTTTTTTCGTATCTATGTAAAACTAAATAATATATCATCTCTAAAGGCATCTACTTATACCCTAAAAAAAAGTATGAATCTAATGGAAATCTGTAAAACTCTAGAACAAGGAAATCATTATAATCCTAATGCGATTACAATCACATTTAAAGAAGGAATGTCATTTACTAAATATGCAGAAGAAATTGCAATGAAGACCAATAATAAATATGAAGATGTAATTAACCTAGGAAAAGACTCAAATTACTTACAAAAAGTAATAGCAAAATATACCTTTTTAACAGAAGAAATCTTAAATCCAAATATTTATTACCCACTGGAAGGTTATCTAGCACCAAATACTTACCAATTTAAAAATAAAAGTGTAACAGTCGAAGAAATATTTGAAGTAATGCTTTCCCAAACAGAAAAAGAATTAAAAAAATATGAAATAGGGACAAAAAACTATACAATGCACCAATATTTAACATTAGCATCCATGTTAGAGCAAGAAGGAACCAATGAAAAAAATAGAAAAAGTATTGCAGGAGTATTTTATAATCGTATGCAAAAAGGGATGAACTTAGGAAGTGATGTTACAACCTATTATGCACTGCAAGTACCAATGACAAGTGATTTGACTACAGCCCAATTTAACACCGCAAATCCTTATAATACAAGAGGCCCATCCATGGAAGGAAAACTACCAATAGGTCCAATTTGTAATCCATCAAAAACAAGTATTGAAGCAAGTCTGAATCCAAGTAAAAACGACTATTTATATTTTGTAGCAGACAAAAAAGGAAAAATTTATTACACAAGAACCAATGAAGAACACTTACAAAAAGTACAAGAAATAAAAGATAAAGGGGACTGGATATGGTAACATTAGAACACGCCGAAATAAGAAAAATAAAAGAATACGCAAAACGGGAAAACATTCCCATCATGCAAGAAGAAGGAATAGAGTTTTTAACAACCTTTATCATTAAGCACCAAATAAAAAGCATCTTAGAAATTGGAACCGCTATTGCCTATTCTGCGATAGAAATGGCTTCCGTAAATAGTGACATTCACATAACTACAATTGAAAGAGATGAAAAAAGATATTTAGAAGCAGTAAAAAACGTAAAAAAACTAGGTCTAGAACAACAAATAACTTTAATATTTAAAGATGCCCTAGATGTAAAATTAGAAGAAAAGTATGATTTAATCTTTTTGGATGCAGCCAAAGGTCAAAATATCAGATTTTTTGAAAACTTTGATCACAATCTAAAAAAAGAAGGTTATATGATTACGGATAACATGAACTTTCATGGCTATGTTGAAAAAGATCTAGCAAGTATTAAAAGTAAAAACTTAAAAAGTTTAGTTAGAAAAATAAAAGAATATCACGAATTTTTAAAACAAAATGAAAATTATACAGTAGAGTTTTATTCCCAAGGAGATGGAATCGCTGTTGCTAAGAAAAAGTAGGTGATAAGATGTATATAAGCGAAAATATCAGTAATAAGCAAATCATCTTGATGATCATTGGCTTTTTTTTCTTAATTGTAATAACTATAGTAGTGCATAATTTATCAAATAAAAATTATGATGATGTAAAAATAGATAAAAATAAAGAATTCGTTTATAAAAAAGAAACAGAAGAAACAGGAAAAGATAAAAATATTCCTTATCTAAATGTCAAAGGGCAAGATGCCAAAAAAATAAATAAAGAGATAACAGAGTTAGAACAAAACTTTGCCTCTCTCTTAGAAAATAAAATAGGTTTTACTTATAATAAATCAGGTCATATCCTATCTCTTTCTATAAAAATGGTGGACTACTATACAGAATTTTCTCGCCCCATAACAAGCTTTAAAACCTATAATCTAAATTTGAAAACCAAAAAAATATATACGAAAGAAGAAATTTATAAAGATTATGGTGTAAGTGATAAAATAGTTTCTAAAAGCATTGAAAAAAACTTTCGTAAAATGTACAAAGACGTCGTAGTAGAAGGATATGTAGATTCCAATTATTGTGATTACAGTTGCTTCTTAAAATGGCGTGGTGTATCAAATTATTTAGATGATACTCAACTATATATTGAAAATAGAGGTTTAATTGCCTTTAGAGGCTTTTTAACAGAGTCTGTTTTCGGTGAAGAAAACTATTTTCAAGACAAAGATTTCAAATTTGAAATCAATGGATAATATAGACTTCATGAGAGTGATTTGATACAATAGAAAAGAAATAGGTGATTACTATGATATATCTAGGAAATTTAATAAATAGTTGCAAAGATTATGGTATTGTATCCATTCTAGCAATAATAAAAAATATGCTTTCCTTAATGCAATTAATTGTACCGATTGTCTTAATTGCCTCTTGCATATGGCAACTTGTAAAAATGTTGATAAATCCAGAAGATAAAAAAGGCTTAGTAAATTTAAAAAATAAAATTATGGCTGCCCTTATCTTTATTTTCCTACCTTTTTTAATGAATTTAACACTATCTTGGGTGAGTTCTACCTTTCATATTGGAGGATGCTTTCAAGCAGCAAATGAATATAAAGCCCAATTAGATGCCACAGAAGAGTATGATGTAAAAACACAAACAGGGAAAAGAGAAAAAATTCAAAAAGATATTTCAGAGTATCACTTTGGTGGAGATAGTAGTGATACCAGTAGTGATGGTAATGGAAGTAGCAATAAAAAGATAAAAGGAACTGCCAAAGGAAAAGAAATTGTAGAATATGCCCTAAAGTTTATTGGAAAACCATATGTATGGGGTGGAGGTCATGGTACAGGACACGTAAACTTAGAAGAAATTTATAAAAAGGGTGGCGGAGTAGACTGTTCTGGCTTTACAGCAGGAGTCTATCAACACTTTGGATATATGTCAGTAACAGGAACTACCTATACGCAAGAAAAAGTAGGACGTGCTGTATCATATAGTGAAGCCCAGGCAGGAGATTTAATCTTATACGAAGGACATGTTGCAATATTTATGGGAGATGGCAATAAAATTGTACATGCCTCAACTTCCCTACCATGGCCCCAAGGTGGAGTAAAAATAACAAACGATGCTAGATTTGCTACCATTAAAACAGTAAGAAGAGTAATATAACAGGAGGGTAAAAATGTTGATTTTAAAAGTAAACCAAGAATTGATAGAAAGATGTGGAGATTATGGACTAGCAATCATTTTACAAATCATCCAAAAAGTAATGACCTGGATTCAAATTATAGTTCCCATTGTTCTAATAATCTCAATTATCATGATTATAATAAAAATGATGACAAATCCAGACGAAAAAAAGAATACCAAAGCTCTTTTTAACTGTGTAGCAGCAGGGGTAATTACAATACTTTTACCCTTTATTGTAAACTTAGTAATGGGATTTTTAAATGACTCCTTTAGTGTAACAGCATGTTGGAATGTAGCAAGAAAAAAAGAAAATCTAATCAACTGGAATGAACCTACGAATAACGTAGCAACCACCTCAAAACAAAAAGAAAAAATCAAATAAAAAAGAAAACTCCTAATAGAAAAGATATTTCCCTTAGATAGAACTTATGATATAATAAGTCAAAATATCTGATGAAACAAAAGAGGAGTTTTTAATATGAAAAGTATGGTTGCCATAACAACGGATAACATAGAAGAATACTTAGCTTGTGGACAAGAATGTTTTTTATTACCACTAAAAGATTATGCAGTCTCATATGAAAAAACATATACCAAAAAAGAAATCAAAGATTTAAGAGAAAAATATCCATCTTTAGAACTCTTTGTAGTAATAAACAAAACTATTTTTAATAAAGATTTAAAAGAGTTAGAACAAGTTTTAGATTACTTAGAAAATCTATCTATTCAAGGGATTTTTTTCTATGATCTAGCAATATTAGAAATAAAACAGAGAAAGAATTTAAAAACACCATTAGTCTGGAATCAAACACATATGGTAACAAATTCTAAAACCTGTAATTTTTATTACGAAAATGGAGTAGAGTATGCAAAAATAGCGGGAGAATTAGAAAAAAGTGAAATCTTAAACCTAATCAAAAATACCAAAATAAAACTATGCTATACACTCCTTTCAAAACCAGTAGTAGCACACTCAAGAAGAAGTTTAATTACAAACTATAAAAGAATAGTCGAAAAGAAACCAAAAGAAAAATTAATCATCCATGAAAAATTAGAAGACCAAGATTACTTAGTGACAGAATCCAAAGATGGAACAAGCTTTCTCTATTCAAAAATTCCAAATCATTATACAATTTTAAAGGATTTAGAAGTAGACTATCTTATATTAAATGAAAGCTATATAGAGCATAGTGTTTTTATCAAGATTTTAGATGCTACTAACCAATACTTAAATAAAAAAATCTTATTTGATCTCCTATTAGAAAAAGTAAGTCCTTACCTAGAAAATCCCCCATTTTTAAATAATAAAACAATTTATCGTGTAAAAAAGGAGGGAAAATAAAATGAAAAAAATAGAACTTCTAGCACCAGCAGGAGACTTAGAACGCTTAAAAGTAAATCTACTTTATGGCGCGGATGCCGTCTATATTGGTGGCGAAAAATATGGGCTACGTGCCAATGCAACTAACTTTTCTATGGACCAAATTGAAGAAGGCTGTAGTTTTGCCCATAAGCATCATAAAAAAGTATATCTAACCCTAAATATTGTATTCCATAATGAGGATATGGATGGAGTAGAAGACTATATTAAAGAAGTAGTAGAAAGAGGAATTGATGCTTTTATTGTAAGTGATCCCTTTCTAATATCCTATATTACTAAAAATTACCCAACAGTAGAAGTGCACTTATCTACACAAAACTCAACAACAAATAAAAAAGCAGTAGAGTTTTTTAAAAAACAAGGTGTAAAACGAGTTGTTTTAGCAAGAGAATTATCAAAAGAAGAAATAAAAGAAATCATAGAAGAGACTAAAATGGATATAGAAGTATTTATTCATGGAGCAATGTGCACATGCTACAGTGGCAGATGTGCTTTATCTAATTATGTAACAGGACGGGATGCAAACAGAGGAGGTTGTGCTCAAGTTTGTAGATTTGCCTTTGAAACAGAAGAAGAATATCCCTTTACCCTAGCAACAAAAGATCTAAATATGGCAAAATATATAAAAGATTTAATAGAAATAAATGTCGCCTCCTTAAAAGTAGAAGGAAGAATGCGTTCTCTTTATTACTTAGCAACAGTAATTGGAACATATCGTAAAATTATTGATGCCATTTATGATAAGACACTAACAGAGAAAAAAATTTGTGAGTATAAGAAAATCTTAGATAGAGTTGCGAATCGTGAAACTTCTACTCACTATTTTACAAAATTAGCAGATGAGAAAGATCAATATTATACTGGGCGCCAGGAACTTTCTAATCAAGATTATTTAGGTCTTATTACTGGATATGATAACAAAAATCATTGCCTCATTATATTAGAGAGAAA
>CAZWXX010000021.1:12192-13397 GCA_964637865.1 uncultured Muribaculaceae bacterium
CTTTCTCCTTATGCCACTAAAAGTAAGGACGCAATAAGGTTATATGAAGAAATTGAAGATTTACGCCCTCCATTTTTTCATGACATTGATAGAATCATTCACAGTCTTTCATACACAAGATATATAGATAAAACACAAGTATACTCTTTTAAAGAAAATGATCATATTACAAAAAGAATGGTTCATGTTCAACTGGTAAGTAAAATTGCAAGAACGATAGGAAGAGCCTTACGTCTAAATGAAGACTTAATAGAAGCAATTGCCCTAGGACATGATATAGGACATACTCCTCTAGGACATCTAGGTGAATCTCTCTTAAATAAAATTACCACAAAAGAATTAAATGAAGACTTTGCCCACAATATTCAAAGTGTAAGAGATCTAATGCTTTTAGAAAATAATGGAAAAGGCCTAAATCTTACAGTTCAAGTATTAGATGGTATCATGTGTCATAACGGTGAAATATTAAAAAATAAATATGTTCCCCAAAAAAAAGAGATAGCAGAATTCTTAAGAGAATATGAAGAAAGTTATCAAGATTTAAAAAAGACAAATAAATATTCTGCAATGACACTAGAAGGTTGTGTAGTAAGACTTTCTGATATTATTGCCTATGTAGGACGTGACATCGAAGATGCCATTACTTTAGGACTTTTCCAAAGAGAAGATCTTCCCCAAAGCATTACAGAAATATTAGGAAATACCAATCGAGAAATTGTAAATACCATTATCTTAGATATCATAAAAAATAGTCTTGATAAACCTTATATAAAGTTAAGTCCCAATATATATAAAGCATTATTTGCCTTGAAAGAATTCAATTACAAAAAAATTTATAAACCATCCACAACAAATGAAGAGTATACTTATTATGAACAAGGGATGAATAAAATCTATAAAAGATATTTAAATGATATCGAAACAGGAAATAAAGAAAGTATCATTTATAAAATCTATCTAAATTATCAGGACCCAAATTACCTAAATATAACTTCACCAAAAAGAATGGTAATAGATTTTATTAGTGGTATGACAGATGAGATGTTTTTAAGAGAAATTTCTAAGTATGAAAATAGTTAAAATAATGAATAATTTAGCGAATATGAAATATATTTTGAATAAAGCAAGACTTAAAAAAGGTGCATAAATGATTGACTTTATGAGTAAGATGTAGTATTATTTAATACGTCACGATTTACGAGGTG
>CAZWXX010000022.1:0-4185 GCA_964637865.1 uncultured Muribaculaceae bacterium
TATCTTCTTTTCGTCTTACTAGACTTTTAAAAAGAGAAATGGTACTTACTGCTATTTCTGTTTTAGTTGTTAGTAGTATTGTCCTTGGTAGTAGTTATGCTGTTTTAACTAATATTAGTAAAGCAGAAGATTATAATATTGTAAAAACAGGTACTTTACAAATTGCTTATGATGATACATCAGAAGGTCTTGGTAATATTATTCGTCTTAATGGGGCATATCCAGAAAGTGATGAAGATGGGCAGAAAGAAGAGCCTTATCGTTTTAAAATTACAAATACTGGGAGTATTGCTACAGAATACAAAGTTAAAATATTAGATGATGTGTCTATGATTGAAGAAGATCATTGCCAAGATAAGCTTTTAGATAAGTCACGTCTTAAATATAGTATTGATGGAGAGGTTCCTGTTATTCTTTCTACTGTAGGAGAAGAATATGTAGTAACCAGTGGAACTCTTGGAGCAGGGGAAAGTATTACAATAGAGGTTCGTATGTGGATTGATGAGGCAAGTGGAAATGAAGTACTTGGGAAACACTATCATGGAAAGATCGTAGTAGAAGGAGTACAGAGTGATGGTGAGATGGCAGTAAAATTTTTGAAAAAGAGGATGAATGATGCTTCTCTTACTTATGATAATGCCACGGAAGATGAAAAAAAAGAAATGTTTACTTTTACACATACGGCAGGTGAGCAACAGACTGGATGGAGTGAAGAAGAACTTACTGATTATAGATATGTTGGAACTACTCCTAACAACTATGTGACTTTCAATGATGAAGTATGGAGAATTATTGGTATTTTTACAGTAGAAGATGAGAATGGAAGGAAAGAACAGAGATTAAAAATTATAAGAAATGAATCTATTGGTGATTATAGTTGGGATAATAAAGGTGAAAATGGAGAGAATGATTGGAGTCAAGGTGCTTTACAACAAGTCTTAAATAGTGGTTCATACTACAATCGAACCATTGGAAATTGTCCTTATGATGACAATGATGTTACAATAACATGCGATTTCCGAAGTACAGGACTCACTATTGCTTCAAAGAACATGATAGAAAAGATAAAATGGTATTTAGGTGGTGTTTCTAATGCAGCTGATACACTTTATGATTTTTATAAAAATGAAAGAGGATTAGCGGTATTTAATGGAAGACCAAATAGTTGGGTTGGGGAAATTGGACTCATGTATGCAAGTGACTATGGATATGCAGTAGGAAAAGATAGCTGTTTTGCTAATCAATTAAGCGATGGATGTTACCAAACAAATTGGTTATTTGATAAAAAAAAGCAGGAATGGACAATTACTTCTTATAAATCTAACTCAATTTATGCAATTGCTATATTTTCTTATGGAACCATAAATCTACTCAGGGTACCCTATTTATCAATGATTCGTCCTACTGTTTATTTAAAATCTAATGTTACTATTACATCAGGCGATGGAAGTAGTGATCATCCTTATAGTTTGTCTCTTTCTTCATAAAAATGCGAGAATTGCTCTCGTTTTCTTTTGGAATAAATTCATTTGTGATATACTTATGATAGATAAAAGACAAGGAGTGGTAGTGATGAAAGATTTTAGAGAAAAACTATCCTTAGTACCTACTAAGCCTGGAAGTTATCAAATGAAAAACAAAGATGGTATTGTCATTTATGTTGGGAAAGCTAAAAATTTAAAGAATCGCTTGAAAAGTTATTTTACAGGATGTGTTACTGGAAAGACTCGAATGCTTGTAGAAGATATTGATGACTTTGAGTATATTGTGACTTCCTCTGAACTAGAGTCTTTAATTTTGGAAATTACATTAATTAAAAAATATGATCCTAAATATAATATTTTATTAAAAGATGACAAAACTTATCCTTATATCGAACTTACCAAAGAAAAATATCCTCGTCTTCGGATTGTTAGAAATGTAAAACGTAAGAAAAATCTAAACTATTTATATGGACCATATCCTAATGTTACTGCTGCTAGAAAAACGGTTAATATGATTAATAGACTTTATCCGCTTCGAAAGTGTGAACACCTAAAAAAAGAATTATGCCTTTACTACCATATTCATGAATGCCTAGGTTATTGTGAAAAAAAAGTGGATCATGATATTACAGAAAAAATGGTAAAAGAGATTACTACATTTTTAAAAGGAGATAGTACTTTTATATGTGAGAAAATAAAAAAAGAAATGGCTCAGGCAAGTGATGCTATGAACTATGAACGTGCTTTAGAACTAAAAAATATGCTAGATGACATTGAAATTACGCTAAGAAAACAAAAGATTGATCTTCATGATAATTATAACTTTGATCTTGTAAACTTTTATCCAGATAAAAATTACTTATCTATTCAAATTTTCTTTGTTAGAGAAGGACTACTTGTAGGACGTGATAAATCTATTATTAGTAGTGACTTAGATATTTATGAACAAGTAGTGGAATATATTTTAACTTTTTATGATAAGAAAGGACTTTTGCCAAAGGAATTATTAGTACCAGAAAGTATCGATAGTACTCTTTTGAGTGATTATTTGCATATTAAAGTTCATACACCATTTAGAGGGAAACTTAAAAACTTGCTTGATTTAGCGAAAGAAAATGCGAAAGAAAATTTACTGGAACAAGAGGAAACCTTAAAGAAAAATGATGAGCTTCGACTAGATGCGATAAAAGAGTTAAAAGAATTGCTGGGGTTAGACAAAGTTTCTCGTATGGAGTCTTTTGATAACTCTCATCTTTTTGGAACATTTTATGTAGGAGGTATGGTAGTTTATGACGATTTTCTCCCTTTAAAAGATGAATACAGAAAATTTAAAATTTCTGCAGAAGTAAAAGATGATTTAGGTGCGATGAGGGAAGTACTTTATCGTAGATATTATAAAGTATTAATGGAAAACTTACAGAAGCCAGACTTGATTGTTATGGATGGTGGATATACTCAAGTATCGGTTGCTAAAGAGACTGTCTCTTCTTTAGGTTTATCTATTCCGATTATTGGACTTGTAAAAAATGATAAACATAGAACGAGTAGCATTATCGATGAAAATGGAAATGTTTTGCCTGTTAAGAGTGATAGTAACTTATTTTTATTTTTATCAAAGATTCAAGAAGAAGTCCATCGTTATGCTATTACTTATCATAGAAATATTAAGGCAAAGGGGGCTTTATCTTCTGTTTTAGATGTTGTTCCTGGGATTGGTGAAGTGCGAAAAAAAGAGTTATTAAAAAGGTTTTCTTCTTTGAAAAAGATGAAAGAAGCAAGTGTAGAAGAGCTTAGTGATGTGGTAGGAGAAGAAGTTGCTAAAAGAATGTATCAGTATTTAAAAGAAATATAGTATAATGGAGAAAGTGAGGTTTTGTATGAGAAAACAAAAAAATGGATTTACTATGATAGAGTTACTTGCAGTTATTACGATTATTGGAATTTTATCTTCTATTGCAGTTGGGGGCGTTAGCCAATATTTAAGAAAGGCTCGAAAAGAAGATTTTGCTATTTTAGAGAAAAATATGAAGACGGCAGTCGATAATTATTTTATTGATCATTCCTCTTCTGTTCCTGCTATTGGTGGTAATATTCGAGTGAATGCGAAAACATTAACAAATGAAGGATATTTAACGGGACTTGAAGATCCTAATAAGACTGGGGCTAGTTGTAATTTAGAGCAAAGTTATGTTTTGGTTACTCGTTTAGGAAATGCCAATGATTTTAATATGACACTAGATTATAAAGTATGTGTTTTGTGTTCTAAAATGAAATCTAGTGGATGCTAGGAGGAGTATATGGGTAAGGTATGTGTAATGAGTGAAGTTCTTGCTAATAAAATTGCAGCAGGAGAAGTCGTTGAGAAGACAATGAATGTTGTTAAGGAACTGGTGGAAAATAGTATTGATGCAGAAAGTAGCGAGATTAAAATAGAACTTGTGGACTCTGGTGTTAAGGAAATTAAAATTAGTGATAACGGAGTTGGAATGGATCAAGAAGATGCCCTTCTTGCGTTTTCGAGACACGCGACTAGTAAACTTTTAGATGTGGAGGATTTATTTAATATTGAGTCTTTAGGGTTTAGAGGAGAGGCACTTCCATCCATTGCTTCAGTTTCACATGTGGTATTAAAAACATCAGATGGAGTTAGTGGAACACTTGTTTCTATTAATGGTGGTCATATTGAGGAAACTCTGAAAAG
>CAZWXX010000022.1:4285-13381 GCA_964637865.1 uncultured Muribaculaceae bacterium
ATTTCTTATCCTGAGATGTATAAATCGAATCGTAATGCCATAACAACACTCGTGAATAATCGTGTTATTCGAAATAATGAATTAAATAAGATGATAGTAGAAGCGTATCATACTTATATTCCTAAAGATAAATTTCCCATTATCGTGTTAAATATTTCAGTGGATCCTATTTTGATTGATATTAATATTCATCCGACTAAGATGGATATTAAGTTTTCCAAAATGGAAGAGTTGAAGACTTTAATTGATGAGATGATTCGAAGAAGATTAAAACAGTTGCTCTTAATTCCAAAAGCTTCTGTTAGGACGGCGAGTAGTGTTCGTGAAGTTGTAAAGCCGCTATCTAATGCTTTTTATAAAGAGGAGATTAAGGTGCCTGAAGTTTCTTATGAAGAAGTTGTTTTGGAGTTGCAAGAGGTAAAGGAAGAAAACGAGGAATACAGAATTCGAAAAACAGAGATAGAAGAAGATGCTCCTCGTATTAAGAAGATGATTCCAAAGGGAATTGTTCATATGACTTATATTATTGCAGAGAATGAAGATGGTATGTTTGTAATCGATCAACATGCGGCAGCAGAGAGAATTAATTATGAGAAGTATTTGAAAGAGATGAGTAAAGAAGAAAAAGAGACGATCGCTCCTTTGATTCCTATTTCCATTGATATGACTCCAAATGAATATATTATTGTAAAAGAAAATATTCCGCTTCTTGAGAGCTTCGGAATTATTTTAGAAGAGTTTGGTTCTAATACATTTATTGTACGAGAACATCCAACTTGGTTTAGGGAAGGTTATGAAAAAGCATCTCTTCAAAAGATACTTGAATTAGTGGCAACAAAAGAAGAGTTTTCTAAAGAAAAGTTCATTGAGAAAACTGCAATTACACTTGCTTGTCGAATGTCTATTAAAGCAAATGACTATATCAATATGGAAGAGATGGAGTATTTATTAGATACTCTTAGAAAATGTAAGAATCCTTTTACTTGTCCTCATGGGAGACCAACGATTATTACTTATACTAAGTACGATTTAGAGAAAATGTTTAAACGGGCAATGGATTAGAAAAAATATAAAATAATAATGAGGAGGTGAAGGGATGAGTTCTATTATTGTAATTGCAGGACCTACAGGGGTTGGAAAGACTAAATTAAGTGTAGAGTTAGCTAAAAAAATAGATGCAGAAATTATTAATGCTGACTCTATGCAAGTTTATAAACACTTAGATATTGGAACGGCCAAAATAAAAGAAGAAGAAAAAGAAGGAGTTTCTCATCATTTATTTGATATTAGAGAAGTAGATGATTTTTATACTGTTTTTGATTATCAAAGAGATTGTCGCAATAAAATAGATGAGATTTTATCACGTGGAAGAAATGTTATTTTAGTTGGAGGGACAGGACTTTATATTAAAGCGGCGTTATATGATTATGAGTTTCAAGAGGGGACTACTTATCATGAATATGAAGATTTGACAAATGAAGAGATACTTAATAAAATTAGAGACTATCAAGAGACAGATATACATGTAAATAATCGAAAACGGTTAGTTAGACTTTTAAATAAATTGGAAAATAAAGAAGAAGTAACAAATAATAAAGATGTGCCTTTATATGATTTTAAAATCATTGGGCTTACCACTGATCGAGAAAAGCTATATGATATTATTAACAAGCGAGTGGATAAGATGATGGATGATGGTTTAATAGAAGAAGTAGAGAGCTTAAAAACTCATTTTGCATCATCTAAAGCTATACAGACTGGGATTGGCTATAAAGAGTTTAGAGACTATTTTAATCAAAGTAAAACGATAGCAGAAGTAGTAGAAGAGATAAAAACAAATTCACGGCATTATGCGAAAAGACAATATACTTTCTTTAAACATCAGTTCCCAACAAAGTGGTATGATGTAGATTATGACTGTTTTGAAAACACGATTGAAGAAGTTTATCAAGATATTTTAAAAGATTAGTAAATAAAATAGAATCATTTTTTTACTTGCTTAAGATTAGAGAGAAGTTATATAATGAGAGTAGTTTTAGTGAAAACATATTATTTTAAGAGGAGAAAATTGTGAATATATACGAGTTTGTATCTAGATTTGATGATGTCATACCCTATGATGTAGAAATTACGATTGGTGGGAGAAAGGCAAAAGAAGTTATTTATGATAAAAGCAAAAAATCTAGTAAAAACTATAGAGGAAAAATGTATCCTTTCTATGAAAAAGGAACAAGATATGCAGATTCTAAGTATTTGAATGCAGAAGATATATCTTTACCTATTGATATAAAAGTGAACTGCGATCAAGCAAAGTTTATTACTTTTGACGATAAAAAAGACTATGAAGCAAAACTAGTAAATCCAATTCGTTATACCAATAAGAAATCTACAGACCATCAAATTAGAATTATGGATACTCAAAATAGACAAATTGCTTATATTGATTTAAGACTAAATGAATCAGGAGATATTAAAGAACGTTTTTGTTCTTATCGAAATGAAGATGGTACTCATGAAATTATGCGCTTTACAAGATATGAATTAGATGAAGATGGTCAACTTATACGCACTGGATGTACTACTTATACAGAAATTGATCAAAAGAACAATATAGAAACGGAAGTCAATTTATATGAAGCAAATGGAGTTATAAAATCTACTACCATCTCTACTAAAAAAGTATTATTACAAGAGGAACGTGCTTTTCAATCTATTACGGATTTAATTTCGGATATTACAGGAGAAAATATTTATTCTTATGTTACAAAATGCTATTATCAGGGATTGGAAGACTCTCAAAATAGAGTATATGTTGGTATTGATAATTATACTTTTCGTGAGGATTTGACAAAATGGTATAAAGATAAAGAACATGCGGAAAGCTGGAAAAAACGTGACTATGAACAGTATCGTACAGATGCTTGCCATAGTTTTCAAGAGTATGTCGAGAATGAAGAAAATAATATAATGCGAAACATTGCAGGAGAGTATGCAGGACAGTTATATATGCATGATGATACTAATTCGACTTTATATATTAGGACTAAGGAAAGTGATTTTAATCAAAATAATTTTTTCTATTATACAAAAGTAGATTTAACAGGATGTGATCCTTTTTTTGGAATCAATCCTTGTTATGAAGATGAAATAAGAGATGAAGAATATTTTACTAGAATAGAAAATGCTAGGGGATTTTCCTATGTGACACAAGAAATAGAGGGAGAAGAAGTACTTATTTGGACAAGAAATAAAAACTTTGAACAGGCAGAAGAAGAATGGAGAGAAATCTTTATAAATCCCTATGAACAGCTATCTAAAATTAAACCTGGAAAGATTTTAAATAAGACAAAATAGCATGATTTTTACTATATGGTGAAAGCATTTTCATCTTTTTTTCTGTAAAAGTTAGTCAAATTATTTGAAATGAATGAGATTTTTCGCTATAATTGATATGAAAAGTAATGGAGTGATAACATGGCATTAAAATATGATGATTCATCGATTAAAATTTTAGAGGGATTAGAAGCAGTTAGAAAACGTCCTGGTATGTATATAGGTTCTACAGATAAAAGAGGGCTACATCATTTAGTTTGGGAAATTGTTGATAATGCAATAGATGAAGCGATTAATGGTTTTGGAAATAAGATAACAATTACGATTCATAATGATAAATCATTAAGCGTACAAGACTATGGACGTGGACTTCCGGTTGGAATGCATGCCTCTGGAAAGTCAACTCCAGAAGTCATTTTTACAGTGCTACATGCTGGTGGTAAATTTGAAAGTGATGGATATAAAGTATCTGGAGGACTACATGGTGTTGGTTCTAGTGTTGTGAATGCTTTATCTAAATGGTTAGAAGTAACTGTTAGAAGAGATAAGGGAGAATACTACATGAAGTGTGAAAATGGTGGACATGTTAGTATTCCTTTAAAGAAAATTGGTACTAGTAATAAAACAGGAACTACAGTACGCTTCTTGCCTGATGATGAAATATTTTCTACTACTAATTTTTCTTATACAACAATTTGTGAACGTATGCAAGAGTCTGCCTTTTTAATTAAAGGACTAACTATTGAAGTAATAGACGAAGAAGATGAGAGAAGTATTAGTTTTTGTTATGAACGTGGGATTGAAGAATTTGTAGAAGATATGAACAAAGGGAAAACAACACTTCATAAAGTTTTATCATTCTCAGGTCAAAAAGAAAAAATGGAAGTAGATATTGCGATGCAATATACTGATACTTATTCAGAAAATATTGTTTCTTTTGTAAATAATGTTAAGACTATCGATGGTGGTACTCATGAAGTGGGATTTAAAACAGCACTTACGAAAGTATTTAATGATTATGCTAAGACCAATGGGTTTGTAAAAGGGAAAGATAAAGCTTTTGAAGGAAGCGATGTTCGTGAAGGCTTAACTGCTGTTATTAGCCTCAAAATACCAGAGGGAATCTTGCAGTTTGAGGGTCAAACGAAAGGCAAACTCGGTACCCCTCAAGCTCGTGTTGCTGTCGAGAATATTGTTTCAGACCAAATTCGCGTTTTCTTAGAAGAAAATAGAGCGGTTGCCACTGATATTATTAATAAGTCATTAAAGAGTAAAATAGCAAGAGAAGCGGCAAGGAAAGCAAGAGAGGAAGCTAGAAAAGGAAATAAGAGAAATACGAAAGAACGTTCACTATCCGGCAAACTTGCTCCTGCACAGTCTAAAGATAGAACCCATAAAGAGTTATTCTTAGTCGAGGGTGACTCTGCGGGAGGTTCTGCTAAACAGGGACGAGATCGTAAGTTTCAAGCAATTCTTCCACTTCGCGGTAAAGTTTTAAATACAGAGAAAACAAAAGAAGAAGATATCCTGAAAAATGAAGAAATTAATACCATGATTTATACAATTGGAGCAGGCTATGGAGCGAACTTCGATATTAAAGACTGTGAATATTCTAAAGTCATTATCATGAGCGATGCTGATGAAGATGGAGGACATATTCAATGTTTACTTTTAACATTTTTCTATCGATATATGCGACCTTTGATTGAAGATGGTAGGCTTTTTGTAGCGCTTCCACCATTATTTAAAATTCAAAGTGGTAAGAATATTGATTATGCTTATACCATTGATGAGATGAAAGAAAAATCGAAGGGTAAAAAATGTGATATTCAGCGATACAAAGGACTTGGTGAAATGAATGCCGATCAGTTATGTGAAACGACCATGCAACCAGGTAGTAGAACTTTAATTCGTGTTAATATTGAAGATGCACAACTTGCTGAAAAACGAGTATCCATCTTAATGGGGGATGATGTACCTCCTCGTAAAGAATGGATTGATGAAAATGTAGAGTTTACTTTAGAAGATGAATATGAGATTTAGTTAGGAGCAATGTATGAAAGATAATACTTATGTAGTACCAGCTTACCAATTTTATGTATTAAAGGTGCAAGAGAGGATAGATAATTTTTCTAAGGAACAAGCTTTATCCTACTTTTCAAGAAAAATTGATGAAAAATACTATTCTCTTATTTCGTTTGATGAAGTAAATGGTTTAACTTTGGAGGAAGTGAGAAATTCTCTTCGGACAGGAAAATATGTTGCAATTGCTACGGTAGTTGTTACTAATGAACGCTTTATAGAAAGTAATATGGCATGTAGAGTTCCAAGTTATGCTTTTCTTGATATTGTAGTTTTTGATACAGAGATAACCTCTGATATGGAAATAGGAAAAGTAATGGAGAAACATATTGAGACTGGGTATGCTGACTTTTCAGAGAAACAAAAAAGAATCTATCATTCCTTCTTAGAAAAATATCAATGTAATGGTTATGAAGACGTAAAAACAAAAATTAAAAGTATAAAACAAAATAGAAAGTAGTGGTAATGTGGCAAGAAAAAAAACTGAGACAACTGAAATAATAGAGAAGATATTTGATTATACTCTTGAAGATATCATGGGAGAGAGGTTTGGAAGTTATTCCAAATATATTATTCAAGATCGTGCAATTCCTGATGCTAGAGATGGATTAAAACCAGTACAACGTCGTATTCTTTACTCTATGCATAAAGAACGTAATACCTATGATAAAGGATATCGTAAGAGTGCAAAGACTGTCGGAGACGTGATTGGTAATTATCATCCACATGGAGATACTTCCATATATGATGCTATGGTTCGTATGAGTCAACCTTGGAAAACAAGACTTCCTTATATCGATATGCATGGTAATAATGGTTCCATTGATGGAGATAGTCCTGCTGCTTACCGTTATACAGAAGCACGTCTTTCTAAGATTAGTAATGAAATGCTTCGAGATATTGAAAAAGATACAGTAGAATTTGCGCCAAACTTTGATGATACTACAGTGGAACCAACGGTACTTCCTGCAAGATTTCCGGCACTTTTAGTATATGGAGCACAGGGAATTTCGGCTGGGTATGCTACTAATATTCCACCACATAATTTAGAAGAAATTATTGATGCTACTATTTACCGAATTGATCATCCAGAATGTAGTTTGGACGCTTTAATGAAATATGTTAAGGGACCAGATTTTCCAACAGGGGGAACTATTGAGGGCATTGACGGAATTAGAGATGCTTATAAAACAGGAAAAGGCAGAATTATCGTCAAAAGTAAATATATATTTGAAGAAGAAAAAGGACGACTTTCTCTAGTTATTACGGAAATACCATTTGAGTCAAATAAAGCCAATATGGTTAAGAAAATTGATGATATTCGAATTGATAAGAAAATTGATGGTATCTTAGAAGTAAGAGATGAGTCTGCTGCAGATGTTAGAATTGTGATTGATTTAAAAAAAGGTGCCAATAAAGAACTAATTGAAGCTTATTTGCTAAAAAATACTGATATGCAAATTAGTTATAACTTTAATATGGTATCTATCGTTAATCGTCGCCCTAAACTTTTAGGACTAGAGGGAGCCTTAGATGCTTTTATTGATCATCAAAAAAATGTAGTACGTCGTCGTACAGAATTTGATCTTCGTCATGCAAAAGCTCGTTATCATATTGTTGAGGGTTTAATCAAATGTATTTCTATACTAGATGAAGTAATTGCAACCATTCGTTCTTCTAAAAATAAAAGTGATGCTAAAATAAATTTAGTAGAAAAGTTTCAATTTAGTGAAGAACAAGCAGAAGCTATTGTTACTTTACAACTTTATCGCTTAACGAATACTGATGTTGTTGCTTTAGAACAAGAGATGGAAAATCTTGAGAAAATTATTCAAGGACTTACTTCTATACTTGGTAGTGAAGAGGTTTTAAAATCAGTTATGAAAAAAGATTTGCGGGATGTTAAGAAAAACTATCCAACAGAAAGACGCACTGATATTAAAGAAGAAATTACAGAACTTAAAATTGATACTACGGCTATGATTCCTAAAGAAGATGTGATTGTTATGATTACACATGATGGTTATATTAAAAGAACTTCTCCTAGAAGTTATAGTTCTTCTACTGATGAGCCAGTGTTAAAAGAAAATGATTATATCATAGGACTTTATGAGATGAATACGTTAGATACTGTATTGATATTTACTTCTTATGGTAATTATTTACATATTCCAGTACATATGATACCAGACTTAAAGTGGAAAGAGATGCCAAAACATGTTAGTAATTTAATTCCTACTTCTGAGACAGAAACGATTGTAGGGGTATTACCAGCTTATGATTTCTCTAGTGATATTAATGTTATTTTGGCAACTAAGAATGGAATGGTTAAACGCTGTAAGTTGACTGATTTTAAATTACAGCGATATTCAAAACCAACAGTTTGTATGAAATTAAAGGAAGATGATCAATTAGTTGGTGTTTGTTTTGAAGAAAAAAGTGAAGTCATGTTAACAACAGATCGTGGTTATACTTTGATCTTTTCTGCTAGTGAAGTTCCTATTGTAGGTGTAAAAGCTAGTGGTGTTAAGGGAATGATGCTAAAAGATGACTCTGTTGTGAGCCTTTCTAATCTTTCTTATCAAGAGGATGATTATGTGGTTGTGATTACAGATAAAGGAAGTGCTAAGAGAACACATCTTCATGAGTTTGATCTTTCGACACGTAGTCGCCGTGGACTTCTTCTTTTACGCGAGGTAAAAACAAATCCATATCGTATTATTAAAAGCTTTGTTGCAAATAACAAATGCCAAATTGGACTTAGAAATGGGGATATTAAAATTGTAAAAACGACGGAAATGCCTATTTTAGATCGTTATTCTACTGGTAGTCAGATGATTAAAAAAGGAAATTTAAGTGATGCTTTTGTTGTTCAGGAGCTTACCCCTAGATTAGAATTAACACCTAGTAGTACTGAGACTATCGAGACAAAGAAAAAAATTTCTTTAAAAGAAATTGATGATCAGTTAATGACCATAGATGACTTCTTGGAGTAAGAAGTCATTTTCTGTCTTTCTTTACATATACTTTGATAGGTGATTGTATGTCGAAAGAAAGTTTTAAAAGTTTTGTAAAACTACATCCTGAACTTGCTACATCTGTTATGAATCATAAGTCTACATGGCAAGATTTTTATGAGTTATATGAACTTTATGGAGAAAAAAATAAAGTTTGGGATAATTATTTAGGAAATCATACACTAGCTAGTAGTGGTGCTAAAAATAAATCTTCTTCTATGACGGAATTAATTCAGATGGTAAAAAATGTGGATTTAGATTCTGTTCAAAAAACAGTAGGCAGTCTTCAAAAAACGATAGGACTTTTACAAGATATTGGTATTGGAAATACTACTAGTACAGTGAGTAAAGCAAGTAATTATGAACCAAGACCAATGTATAAATACTTTGATGATTAATGTTTATTGAAACACAAATAGAAATTCGTTCTAACCCTAATCTCTATCGTTATTTGAGGGAAAACTCTTATTGGTATAAATATTTAAATCGTTCTCCCCTTTATTTAAAAGAAGTAGAAGATGCCATGAAAAGTGAGTATAAACTAAGACCAGAGGATAAAATGGAAAAGTTTTCTGATAAACTTGATATGATTACTTCTATTATAGATGTTTTTACATAAGTAGCTGATACATCGTATTTTAATACGATGTATCAGTTTTTTAAT